>JAGXSD010000030.1 GCA_018333955.1 Erysipelotrichia bacterium | reverse complement strand
GTTGGCAAGGTCGACAATTAGTATCTAGTTCTAAAGCTGGACTCAATATTAACTACATCTACAATGATGCAGGAATACGTACATCCAAGAGTGTGAATGGAGTCACTACCTCCTATCGTCTATCCGGTGATAAAGTGACCTTTGAGCAAACCGGGTCGGATACAATCTATTATGTGTATGACACCCAGGGTCAACTGATCTCGATGATTCTAAACAACGTGGAATATGCGTATGTCCGCAATGCGCAAAACGACATCGTTGGTTTGATCAACAGTGCAGGAATACAGGTGGTTTCCTATACCTACTCCACCTGGGGAGAAGTGCTTTCCATCACAGGATCATTGGCAAGCAGTGTAGGACAGAAGAATCCCTACCGATACCGTGGGTATCGCTATGATAGTGAGACACAACTGTATTATCTACAAAGTCGCTACTATAACCCACAGTGGGGAAGATTTGTGAATGCGTATCAAATCATATCTGAAAATCATATTTTAGGTACTAATCTATTAACGTATTGTTTGAACAATCCTATTAACATGATTGATATTGATGGAAGAGAAGCAATGACTTTAACTGCATTAAGTCTATATGCACTTGGAACGTTAGTAACTGGAATGTATGGATTTGCAGTAATGTCAACACCTCAAGCTCAACGAGTATTCAACAATCTGTTTAAAGAAATCAGTACTAACATTAGTCACGGTCTTCAAGTCTTAGGTGGAATGACAATTGGGGCAATAAGTTTAGCGTCATCAAAAGCAAACGCAATTGCTAAAAGCATTGGTAATAGCTTTGCACGTACAATAAATACACCAAAATAAAAAAGTCCAAGAGAAATCCATCATATTGTAGCCCAGCAAGCACCTAATGCATCATTAGCAAGAGATATACTAGATAAGGTTGGTATTGATATAATTCTGTATACAACCTGGTTTCTTTAAAAACTGGACTACATAGGAGATTGCACACAGACATGTATTATGGATGGGCAAATAGTATAATTATTAGTGCATATTACTTGGCTAATGGAAATTATGCACAGCAACGAATCAATGTAATAGGCGCATTAAATACAATACGAGCGTATTTGCTAACAATAGATGTTGCATCTCCATATTAGAGAGGATTAATGATGTTAAATAATATGCAAAGAATAGATGAATACTTAAAGTCAGATGAGAACTCAAAAAGATGTGAGCCTTTTGATCAGTTAAAAATTAAGTATGTCGCATTACATAAACTATATGCTAATTCATTTCACGAACTGAATAAGGATTTAGAATCTAAAGTAATCAAACGAGAATATGCAAAAGGAGGGGAGGTTCTTCATCGGGGCTTCTATTCTCCAAGTACTTTAGATTTGATCGTCGGAAACTATAATAGAGGAAAATTACTAAAAAGAATCTCAAATAATACAAAGTATAATTATGAATATCTGTTTGACGCACAAAACAGTTTAATTTGTGTATATAGTTATTACATAGTTGAGGATGTATTCAAACTTATTTCTACCGAACTATTTGTTCGTAATCAAAACAAAGTATTATCTTTAGTATTTAGCACAGATGATTACAGCCTAAGTTTTATATCTGAATGTCAGTTTGAGAATGGAAAATTGATAAGTTATGAAACAGCACTTTGTGAACTGCTTGATAGTGAAGTGTACTGTTCTGAAATAAATGTAGAAACATATGAATATGTGGATGATTTAATGAAATCAATGTGTTGGACTAGATACAGTCCTTCAATAAAATTATTAACACAAGAAAGGTATATATTTTCTAGAGATACTGATGGTTTTCTGTCAACATATAAAGTTGAACACATTGAAGGATTTATGCCAAAAATGAAAGAACTTCAAAGCAGACAGATTTATAATGTTAGAGTAAAAAGAAGATAATAGATATAGGACTAAGCTTATTTTTGGAGTGATCACATCCATCGAAATAAGCAAAGTAATAGGGAACTAAATGATGGGAAACGATATAAGGATATCTTTATCATATGCCATTATCGGAGTAGTGATGTATGTTTTTTGCTAATGAGATTTTTAAGGATAGCGGAAGCGAATAATAAAAAAACTTAAAGAGGAGCACATCATTATTCGTTTACCTAAAGTTTATAAGTGCTTAGGAATTGGAGTTGTAATTGCCATCTTTATATGATCAGTTTAATTAGTACTTTTTAATGATAGTGAGACAGGACTGTATTATCTACAAAGCCGCTACTATAACCCACAGTGGGGAATATGCTACAATGAGATAAACAAAAAATGGGGGAAAGCTATATGAGAAAACATATATTATGGATAATCGTGTTAGTGCTTATATCGGGGTGTTCTAATCTTGAACGATTTCAAGTCTTTTTGGAAAATGAAAATGTTGTCTCATTGAGTGTTTATGAATATAAACCTTTTACTTCAAGTACTTTACCAGAATTAAGATTTGAAGTAACTTCTTCAAGCGATATTAAAGATGTTTATAAGTTTCTAATCGAAGCCGAGTATAATGGTTATACGATTGAATCAAAACGCTTGTTTAATGATCCCCAACTATTTGACGCAACCTTATTATGTAAGGGAGATAAGAATTCAGCTTCTCAGATACTAATTCTACTAGAGAATGATAATGTCTATATTACAACATTGTTTACTCGAACCCAACATGATCAAGCATTTAGAATGTTTAAGATACAAGAAAAAGATGCTCAGAAGTTTAAAAGCATATTAGAATTAAATGACTTAAACTAGCTTAACATTGCCTTTAACTAACACTTAAGTCATAAACATATAAAAATCAACTTTCAAAGAGTTAACTAAACAAAAAGCTGACATTTCGTCAGCTTTTTATGTAATCTTAACTAAATAAATTGATTTCGATGAATGTTGAAAAACTCAATCCTCTTTAAAGTCTTTTAATTGAATATTGAGTGCATTAACCGAGATCTGTAACTCCACAAGCAGAAGTATCAGTGATATCAGTAACGTTAAAAGACTAAACGCAAACATGGTTTTTGCTAAAAAGTCTGCACTCGCAAAGATAAGTAGTAAACTTAGTACACTAAAGAAGAAAGAAAACCCTCCAAATATTTGCATGTTTCTAATAATCGTCATTCGTTTCTTTAAGTTAATTAGTTGTCCTTTAAGGATATCACTAGGTTCTTGTAGATACTGTTTGTGTAAATCGCGAATTAAGCCCGCAATCACAAGAAAACGATTGGTATAGGCAAGCATAAGTAATGAGATCGCAGAGAATAATAATGTAGGTGTTTGTAAGTTAAAGTCCATATGAGCCTCCTATGCGTTGCTATTGTATCATATCTTGTTCACCAACCTAAAGAAACAAGTCCTTGCGGACTTGTTAATTGTAGTATATAGCTTCTAATGTCTTAAAGACAGGGACCTGATCCGCAATGATTTCATTGAGAACAGCTCGACCTTCTTCAAGCAGTGAATAGAATACATAGTTTGAATTGCGCTCAACTCCTAAGGCAACAGTAGGATTGACCTTTACTAAAGCCACAAGATCTGCGTTCACATGATGAGCTGTAATATAAGGAAGTAGTAGCTGCATTTGTGAACCAGTAATGGTGAAGGTTGCATATTCTTTACCATTTTGACCACTCCAATATCGCACGCTACTATCAAATGATTGCACATAGAAATCCACAGGGTTATCACCATTACTTGGGCGAATAATTTCGAAAGTAATTGAATCTGAGATCACAATTTCTGGGATATTCAATAATGCTAAAGTGTTTGTGAATGAGGCAAAGACAGGAAGTGCTTGAGATGTTGTTCTTCCAAAATTACCTTGAACTTCTACTTCACTTGTAATATATCCAACTAAGTTATCTCCCGCGAGGACAGTTGCACCTAAGCGAGTATATTCCTCAAGATAAGTATCAAAGATTGTTTTTGTTAAGGTACGTTGAATTGGAAACTTTTGATTAAAGGATACTGGCGCAAATGAAATAGTTGTCACCAGTTCACTTTGAGTTAAATGAGGATAGCGATTAAGTAAGTTAGGTTTAGAAGTAGATAAAGGTAATACTGTATCCGTCCAAGCCACTGGAATAGTGTAGGAGCGAAGGGTTGTAGAACCATTTTTCATCGTGTACTTAAACTGAACATTACTTGTCACCCAAGACGTAAGTTTAAAAGGATAAGTCGTGGTCACATTAGTTTCTTCATTGAAGAAATAATTATTAGAAGTAACTCCTAATTCTTTAAAGCGATCCACAATGGATTTGTGGAAAGTCACAATCCCTTCAATATCAGCTTTTTCTTCATAGGCAATAATCCCTTTTGTATCATTATAGATATAACTGGTATAAGCAGGTGAGAATAAACCTAATTCATCATTAATCAAGAATTCAACCTTTTCCACATTATTAGGATTAGGCACAAATGATGTATAACCTGC
The DNA here is from genome assembly GCA_018333955.1 of Erysipelotrichia bacterium. Classification (GTDB taxonomy): domain Bacteria; phylum Bacillota_I; class Bacilli_A; order Erysipelotrichales; family Erysipelotrichaceae; genus UBA6182. The sequence goes on along the minus strand of JAGXSD010000030.1, from coordinate 145,332 downwards.
ACCACCACTAAGGGTTGCACCAATGAATACCGCAAGTGAGACCACTGTAAGGATTGCGAACTTAACTAAGGCTTTTATAAAGTTTTTAAATCCACGATTCGCAATAACATCCAATATCATGTATCCCACAAAGGTAAAGAATACTGGGAATATGAGAGTTCTAAAGTCTAAACTACGTCCATCAGTAAGTAAGGTGAATGTGGAATAGAAGAAGAACTGAATAATAAGGATAAACATAGACACAATAATTGGATAGAACTTATTGTTAGTGAAAGGAGTTTCTGCTTTCTCACTACGACGAATTTTGTAGAAGTAAAGCACTAACCACGCCATCCCAAAGGACATCACGAACCAATATAAGGCCACTAGATCAGGATTAGGATAGACTAGGTTACGATTAAGATTAAGTTCGAAGATACTCCATAGAGGAGCGGTGAAAAGTAGGAAAGTATTGTTGGTTGGAGCTCTAAATCCAAGAAGGACTGTGTTTCCAAACACTAAGTATGTCCCATAGGCAATCATTGGAATAAGATGAATGATTAATCCATAGAGGAAACCATCCACAGCTGTGCCTGTATTCATCATTGAGAACATGAATGGAAGGGCAATCGCCATGGCTAAGGCAAGACTGTAGTACAAGTTTTCAAAGATAAGCGTATTATCAACACCAGGAACCACCATGATGTTATATATCCAACCAACTCCATAAACTAGTAGGAATGGAAGTAGGACCACTACGATTGAGGCCGCTAATCCAGTTAAGAACAAGTCTTTACGGGTAATTGGTAAGGCATGGTAAACATCCAGTGATTTCTTAGAGTTAAGATATGAGAAGATCACAAATGGAATAATGACGAGGTTAATGAAGAACACGATGAGTTGGAATGTACGCCCTACATTAAAGAATGTTTGAGAGTATGTCCCATTAAATACGAATTCTGTAAAGGCAAGTAGAGGATAGAGAGCCACCATCGCAACGGTGGTAAGAATCATTAAACGTGTATTACGTTTAAGAAGGAAACGAAAGAAACCAACATTAATGCGAGCTCTAAATAGATTTTCCATAACCACGAGCCTCCATTTCATACACAAAGATTTCTTCTAAATTGAGTGGAAGTTCCACATATAAAGCAGGATCTAAGGATTCAAGTTGAGCTTTAATCACGTCGAGTGAACCTTTAATAACTAAGGTAAAGACATTGCCCACTTGTTCTTGGTGAATAATATCAAGACCATTGAATCCAGCAACATCCAAGACATCTCTAAAGCCCACTTGGAATTTATGGAATTCATCTTTAATCGTATCCACTTGACCACTCATGACGACTTTTTTGTTATCGATGAGGGCCACTTGATCACAAATATCTTCTAATTCACGTAAGTTATGGGATGAAATAACGACTGTCATTTCACGATTAGACATTTCCTGGGCAATAAAACGTTTTAAAGTTAAACGCATCACAGGATCTAATCCATCAAAACTTTCATCAAGAAGTAAGACATCAGGATTCACGGCTAAAGCTAAGATAAGACCAACTTGACGCTTCATCCCTTTAGAGAAGTCATTAATCTTCTTATTAAGTGGGATTGGGAAGTTGTTGAGAAGACGTTGATACATTGTTTCATTGAATGAAGGATAGAATAACTTATAGAATTCTTTCATTTCATCAATGGTAGACTGATGAAGATAAAACGGATCATCAGATAAGAATAAAATACGTTGCTTTGCAAGCGGATTGTCATAAACAGGTTGATCTTCTAAAGTTACTACCCCATGATCTGGAGTAATAACTCCGGCAATCAGTCGTAAAATTGTTGACTTACCAGCTCCGTTAGGTCCAACAAGTCCGAAGACACTTCCTTTTCTAACAAACCAATCCACTTGATCCAACACTTGTGTAGAATCAAATGACTTAGTGACTGATTTGAGTTGGATCATAATCCCATTCCCCTTTCTCACACCATGCGCTAACCGCATCGATAATCATACTTGGCTCTAAACCATATTCCAATGATTCTTGAATTAGGTTTCGAAGCTCTTTAAACTTTTCCCTCATATACAACTGCATACTTACGGCAGGATTAGATACAAACGATCCTTTCCCTGTCACAGAAACAATCATGCCTACTCGTTCACACTCTGCATAGGCTTTCTGAACGGTGTTTGGATTCACTCCAAGTTCCATGGCAAGAGTTCTTACGGCAGGTAGTTGATCGTTTTCTTTTAGGACTCCCCCTACGATCAATTTCAACATTTGCGTTTGAAGTTGTTCATAGATGGGAAGCTTGCTGCGATAATCGAGCACAAACATAGCAACACCCTCCTTAATGTATTATTTACAATAATACAATACACCCATTTAAGACACTTGTCAAGCATGAGTCAATGATTAAACAGAATTGATAAAATGTGCTACAATACAAGCGAAACCGGAGAAAACGTTATGTATGATGTGATCGTAATCGGAGCAGGGCATGCAGGGGTAGAAGCTGCATTAGCCAGTGCTCGTCAACATATGAAAACTGCTATGTGCACCATTTCAATTGATAAAATTGCGATGATGCCATGTAATCCTTCCATTGGGGGTCCCGCCAAAGGGATTGTTGTGGCTGAAATAGATGCTTTAGGTGGACAAATGGGGATTACTGCGGATAGAACCGCATTACAGTTTAAAATGCTTAATACTAATAAAGGACCAGGGGTCTGGTCTTTAAGAGTGCAATCAGATAAACTCGAATACTCTAAAATGATGAAAGAAGTCTGTTTAGCGCAAGAGAATTTGGATGTTATAGAGTCAATGGTGGACTCCATCATTGTGGAAGATCATGTCGTTAAGGGAGTAGTTCTTTCTAATCAAGAAAGACTGCTTGCGAAAGCAGTGGTGATCACCACAGGTACGTACATGCGTGCTAAGATTATGATTTCAGATGAAGTGAGAGTGAGTGGACCTGATAACTTACCAACCTCTAACGCCATTTCAGATCAACTCAAAGACTTAGGATTTAGACTCTTTAGACTTAAAACAGGAACTCCACCACGAGTTTTAACATCCTCCATTGATTTCTCAAAGACAGTGATTCAACCAGGAGATGAAAAGCGATACTTCTTTTCACCGACCACCAAGGAAGAAGACACCATCAAAGATCAATATCCTTGTTACTTAACCTATACTTCTTCTAATACCCATGACATTATTCATCTTAACTTAAATAAATCTTCCATGTATTCTGGAGTGGTGGAAGGGGTAGGGCCACGTTATTGTCCTTCCATTGAAGATAAAGTTGTACGCTTCTCTGATAAAGAGCGTCATCAAATCTTCTTAGAACCTCAATCAGTACATTTAAATACTACGTATATTCAAGGGTTCTCCACATCACTTCCTCGTGATGTGCAAGAGAAGATGCTTAAGACCATTCCAGGATGTGAGAACGCAATAATTACCGAGTATGCCTATGCTATTGAATATGATGCGATAGAACCTACGCAACTTTATCCTTCATTAGAAACTCGACTTATAAAAGGATTATTCTGTGCAGGCCAAATCAATGGGACTTCAGGATATGAAGAAGCTGCAGGGCAAGGGATTATTGCGGGGATTAATGCGGGATTATATGCACAAGGAAAAGATCCACTCATCTTAGCTCGTGATGATGCGTATATTGGGGTGATGATTGATGATCTAATTTCTAAAGGAACTTTAGAACCATATCGCTTACTGACTTCACGGGCTGAATATCGCTTACTGTTAAGACATGATAATGCGCAAGTCAGACTATCTCAAAAAGGATATGATGTAGGATTACTGAGTGAAGAGCGATACACTACATTCTTATCAGAACAAGCACAAAAACAAGAACTATTAGAAAAGATTAGTAATATCCGAATTACATCAAAAGATCCGATGGCTCAAATCTTAATTGAAAAAGGCTATACTAACTTTCAAGAAGGTATACTAATTATTGAAGCCATACGTCGTCCTCATATTTCACTCATGGACTTTGTGCCTTATTTAGGCATCGAATTAAGTGAGCGAGTCATTATGCAACTTGAAATCGAAATTAAGTATGAAGGTTACATTGCGAAGGCTAGAAAAGAAGCAGAGAAGGTTAAAGTCTTAGAGACATGGCGAATTCCATCTGATTTTGATTATTCAGTGGTGCCTCATTTATCGATTGAAGGTCGTCAAAAACTCTCAACGATCAAACCGATGAGTATTGCACAGGCTTCTAAGATTTCTGGAGTCAATCCTGCAGACATTCAAGTCTTACTTATGGCCTTAACCAATAAGTCTAAAGCTAAAGATCAAGCCTAGGAGGCACTATGAAGAAAGTGATAGGGTGGATCATTAATATCAGTTTAGTGGTTGTGGGAGGGTTTCTTATCTACTCCTATTTTCAACCTGAAAGTGAAGTGGTGTCCAAGAGTGAACCAATAATCATTGAACTTAGAGCTTATAACTATGATGAAGCATTTAGACGTATTCAACAGGTTAGTCTTAATCAAGAAGAACTGAATGAAGTGAAAGATGTTTTACTTATTCAAACACTACATGCAAGAGATGAACTCAATGAAGAACGCTTATTACTGCTTAAGGCTTTTGTAAAGAATGTTCCTTTTGAATGGGGGCCATCTTTCCATATGCCAATCTTAGTCAATATTCAAGTCTATCTTGATGATCTTGATGCAGGGTATGTGTTGGATTGTCATAATGATAGTGATGCGATTATTGTGGAACTAAATAGATATACCACACGCTTTATTGATAGTATTTTGCCATATTATCGTAATGGACTAGCCCAAGCTCTTAATAATGCAAGAACGCATTATAATAATGCCTTAGATCTTCAAGAAGATTTAGTAGCTTGTTATTCACCGATTGAATATATTCAAGTATTAGAATCTGGACTTGCATTTATGAGTTCTACTTTAGACAATCCAGCAGTCAGCAATTATGTATCATTAAGAGACGCTTATTTTGAAGTAAGAGACGCTTATCTTCAAGAAGCAAGCGAATTAATGCGTGCCATTGAGGTGGTCAAATCTAAAGTTAATACCTTAAATCTTCATGAAGAGCGTATCCAAGAACAACTAAATTCCATTCAACCATAGACATTTCATAGGAAATGTCTTTTCTTATCCCTCATAGAAGTCAACTTTGGTATAATGTGTCCATGAGACCTACATTTATTCAACATTCATTTGAGCGCATTGGGTTAACTTTAAGTGCTCAACAAATCGAACAACTTGATGTTTTCGCATCTCTTTTAATGGAAGAGAATAAAATCCATAATCTTACTGCCATTGATGATTTTGAAGGGATAGTGATTAAACACTTTGTGGATAGTGCATTAGCACTGCATCATGTTCCTCTTCATTCACAAGTTTGTGATGTGGGATCAGGGGCAGGATTTCCTGGGTTAGTCTGGGCAATCTTAAGACCTGATTTAAAAATCACGTCGATTGAGACCACCACAAAGAAAATTAACTTTCAAAAGAAAGTTGCCCAATCATGTGAACTTCATCATGTGCACTTTATTAATGAGCGAGTTGAGGAATTAAGAGAATATAAGGAGTATTTTGATATAGGAACAGCACGTGCTGTAGCGGGATTAAATATCTTATTAGAACTCATTGTGCCTTTACTTAAAGTGGGAGGACATGTGGTAGCTCTTAAAGGCCAACAAGCCCAAGAAGAACTCTTTGCCTCCACCAAAGCTTTAGATGTTTTGCATTGCCGTGTCCAAAAAAATGAAACACTTCAGCTCATTGATGAAGAACATAGCATAAGAACGATACTAGTGATTGAAAAAATTAAAAAAACGTCACCTCAGTATCCTCGTGGTTATGCTAAAATTAAAAAACAGCCTTTGTAGGAGAGCACCATGAGAGAAACTGTAGAGATTGGTATAGATCAGATTAAACCTAATCGTCATCAACCCCGTGTTGATTTTAATCAAGAATCGATTTATGAACTTGCGCAATCAATCCGTGAAAATGGATTGATTCAACCGATTGTGGTTCGTCAAGTTGGGGATGCTTATGAGATTATTGCTGGGGAGAGACGATATCGTGCATTATTAATGTTAGGACACACTACGGTCAATGCTTTAGTGTCTTCAGCCGATGATGTTCAAAGTGCTCAAATGGCGATTATTGAAAATATTCAACGAGAAGATTTATCAGCGATTGAAGAAGCAAAAGCCTATCAAACCATTATGAAAGCGAATGGTTGGACTCAGGAAAAGGTTGCGACATTAATGGGGAAATCTCAATCTGCGATTGCGAATAAGATTCGCTTATTGCAACTTCCTGCACCGATCCAACAAGCCGTTCTTGATAAGAAAATTACTGAGCGTCATGCGAGAGCACTCCTTCAAGTAAAACCCGATGATCAAATGATGATGTTAGAGACCATCATTAAACACGATCTCACAGTGAGTGCCACTGAAGCTAAGATTAAAACACTGGATTTACCAAAAAGTAATAAACCAGTCTCTAAAGGGTTAGTTCGCCACGTTATGATTGTTAAGAACACCCTCATGCAAGCCGTTGCGATGATTCAAAAAAGTAATATTGAAGTCAAAGTTAATGAAAAAGATGCTGAAAACGAATGGAGCATGACCATCACCGTTAAGAAATAGGAGAAGATATGGGAAAAGTAATTGCTGTGGCTAATCAAAAAGGAGGAGTGGGTAAAACCACCACTTCGGTGAATTTAGCTGCTGGATTAGCATACTTAGGTAAAAAGGTACTTTTGATTGATTTTGATCCGCAAGGAAATGCAACTCAAGGCATTGGTGCTTCCCGTTCTTCATTTAAGTTAAGTGCTTATGATTTATTACTTAATGATAAGAAAGCCAATGAAGTCATTATCTCCATTCAACAACCTCCTCTTTTCCTAGTGCCTTCCACCATTGATTTGGCAGGAGCTGATTTAGAAATGGTGGAGTATAAACAAGGGAAAGAAAAACTGCTTAAGAATAAGATTGATCCTATTAAAGATGCTTATGATTATGTCATTATTGATTGTCCACCATCTTTAGGGTTACTCAATACAAATGCCTTAACAGCCGCAGATTCAGTCATTATTCCAGTTCAATGCGAATACTATGCGCTTGAAGGATTAACTCAACTTCTTTCAACGATTCGCTTAGTTCAAAAACTCTTTAATCCTCAACTGATTATTGAAGGAGTGCTGCTTACCATGTATGACATGAGAACACGCTTAAGTATTGAAGTGTCTCAAGAAGTCAGAAAATACTTTAAAGAAAGAGTATATAAATCCACAATTCCACGTAATATTAAATTATCTGAAGCTCCTTCTAGGGGTCAATCCATCTTTGAATATGATGTTCGCTCTGAAGGAGCGAAAGCTTATGCGGCACTTGCGAAAGAAGTGCTTAAATACAATGGAGGTCAAGTATGAGTGATAAAGCGCGTCTTGGACGTGGTTTAGGCGCAATATTTGGTGAGAATGTCAGTGATGTCCTTGAACAGATCCAACAAGGTTCGATGGAAGGATTTCAAGGATCTCGTCAAAATGTGCCATGTGGTGAGGTGAGACCTAATCCATACCAACCACGTAAACAATTTGATCAAGCAAAACTTCAAGAACTTGCGGATTCTATTGCGCAACATGGAGTATTCACTCCCATCCTAGTCAGATCAACGCCGCTAGGATATGAACTTATTGCGGGTGAGCGTCGCCTTCGTGCGAGTATCATGGCGGGTAAAGAGAGTATTGAAGCCATTGTATTAGATTTTAATGATGAACAAATGATGGAGATTTCACTCATTGAAAATATTCAACGAGAAAATCTTAATATTATGGAAGAAGCAATGGCGTATTTGATGTTGATGGAAAGATTCTCACTGACTCAAGAAGTACTTGCGAATAAGGTGGGTAAATCACGTGAACATGTGGCGAATATCTTAAGATTAAATCGCTTACCACACACCATTCAAACCATGATTTTGAATCAAGAATTATCCATGGGACATGCGCGTCCATTAATTACTTTAAGTAGTGAAGCGGATATGATTGCGCTAGCGAAACGAATTGTGAAAGAGAATCTTTCGGTTCGTGCTGTGGAAGCTATAGTTAAGAAACCATTATCACAACCTAAGAAAGTTAAACCACAAACTCATCATTATGATAAAGTGATTCAAGCTTTAGAAGATAAGTTTCAAACCCAAGTTAAAGTGAATGATTCATCCATTACCATTACCTATAAAGGATGGGATGATCTTAATCGATTATTAGATCTTTTAGATGTGAGCGAAGACTAAGTGCCTAGTGCACTTTTTTATCTTTTTAATGCTTAATGGTATAATAAACCAAGAGGTAAATACTATGATATTGGATACCATCGTCGGTATCTCGACACCACAAGCTATGGGTGCTATAGGCATCGTCCGATTATCAGGATCTGATGCGATCGAGATTGCGAACAAACTTTTTAGTAAAGACTTAACTTCCATTGCATCTCATCATGTCACGTATGGTTTAATACGTGATCCTTTAACACATGAAATTGTGGATGAAGTGATGTTGACGCAGTTTAAAGCTCCTAAATCTTTCACACGAGAAGATATTGTGGAGATCAGTTGTCATGGAGGTCTCATGAGTACGTCTCGTGTTATGAGTCTTTGCATTAGTTTAGGAGCACGGAGTGCACTCCCAGGTGAGTTCACGCAACGTGCAGTGATTAATGGTCGAATCGACTTAACTCAAGCAGAAGGCATTAATGATTTAATCAATGCATCATCTACCCAAGCCATGAGTATGGCTCTTAAAGCGATGTCAGGGGATGTTAGAAGAATTATTGAACCGCTTATTGATGAACTCATTGGGATGATTGCCCATATTGAAGTGAATATTGATTATCCAGAATATGAAGATGTGGTTCAAATGACCACTCAAGAAATATTGCCGCAAGCTAAATCATGGGTTGAAAAAGCCGATGCTTTAATCGAAGCTTCTATGAAAAAAGAAGTGATTAAAGAAGGGGTTAAGACAGTCATTGTAGGGCAACCTAATGTGGGGAAGAGTTCATTACTCAATGCCTTGCTTCAAGAAGAAAAGGCGATTGTAACGCCAATTGCCGGGACTACACGTGACTTTGTGGAAGGATATATTCGCTTAAAGCACATTCCACTTCATTTAGTCGATACCGCAGGAATTCGTGAGAGTGATGACTTAGTTGAAAAGATTGGGATTGAACGATCACTTCAATCCATTGATTCCGCAGAACTTGTGATTGTGGTAATTGATCCTACTAATCCTAATAAAGACATGGATCAACAGCTCATTGAAAAAGCATCTTCAAAAAAACATATCGTCGTTTATAACAAAAGTGACCTCATTAAATCTGAAGGTTTAAGCATCTCAGCCTTAAATCAAGATATCCAACCTTTAATTGATCATATTGAATCTTTATTTGCGCAAAATATTGCGGTACTTGATACACCTACCTTAGCAAATCAGCGTCAAATTGGCATGGTGAATCAAGCGAAACGTCATTTAATGCAAGCCATTGAGGCGATTGAGGCAGGATTTGAAGTGGATTTGATTACCATTGATTTATCGGCAGCGTATGATGCCTTAACAAGCATCTTATCCGCTAATACCAAACCATCATTGATGGATGAAATATTTAGAAGATTCTGTTTGGGGAAATAATGATGACACTAACACTACGTAGAGCTATTGGATTTATCATTGATAGTATGATTGTATGGATTCCATTATCGGTTGTGGCGATTGTTTTCTTCATCACAAGAGCGATACTTTCATGGATTCCTATTTTGAATTGGTTTACATTCTTATTCTCACTCTCAGGAGCAACCTTTACGTTATTCTTTTTATATGATTTTTTAAGTATGGTGTTATTTAACACGACCATAGGCAAGACTGCCATGATGATTAAGGTGACTGATCAAAGTGGATTTCCAGCATCACTAGGTCAGAAGTTTATACGATCTTTACTACGAGCACTGCAATTTACCATTGTGGGGCAAGCGTTCTTACTCATTAACTTAGGAATCATAGTACTTCGTGGAGAACAATATAGTATTCATGATTTACTTGTGGGGACTAGTGTATGGCGAAAATAGGTTGGATTGATACTCATACTCATCTGGTCTATCATGATCAACAACACCTTCAAGAACATTTAGAGTACGCAGTTCATCATGGTGTAAGTGATGTGGTGGCGATTGCCCTTGAAAAAAGTGAGTGGTTAGCTCATGAGAAAATGAAATTATTAAGCCCACATCTTCGAATTCATACGACCTTAGGAGGTCATCCTGCGGAAGTATTTAAATGGAGTGAAGAGCGATTTAATGCGTTTATGAAGCAGTTAAGTAGTGTGGATATTGTGGCAGTGGGAGAGATTGGTTTAGATTTTTATTGGGATAAAGATCACCATGAACTTCAAAAACAACGCTTTATTGCGCAGATAGAACTTGCGAATGAGCGTAAGCTTCCCATCCTTGTGCATTGTCGAGATGCCTTTGAAGCATGCCTAAAAATTCTTCAAAATCATCCACCAAAATACCATGGCATTATGCATTGTTATAGTGGTAGTAAAGAGATGGCTCTTGAGTTTTTAAAGGTTGGAATGGACATTTCCTTAGCAGGTCCACTTACCTTTAAGAATGCAATTACCCCAAAAGAAGTGGCAGATATTGTGCCCCTTGATCGCCTTCATATTGAAACGGATGCCCCCTATTTAACACCTCATCCATTTAGAGGAAAACGTAATCATACAGGGTATGTTCACTATGTCGGTGAGGAGTTAAGTAGGATAAAAAATATGAATGAAAGCGATGTCAAGAATCAACTAGCACTAAACTTTCAAAGAATATTCACCAAAAAAATAGACAAATTTTTAAGAGTGTGCTAAAATGCGAAAGTCAATTGGAAAGGAGAGTAGAATGAATAAATCCATTCTCAGTGTCGCACTGCTTGCGTTTAGTGTGACCTTAAGCTCTTGCGCACCGCGTGTCAATGCGGTGAACACAGCTACAAATCCAATGATTTTCCAAACGCTTTCCGCATTACCCCAAATAACTCGAGATCCTTATAGCTTAGAAATTGAAACAGTTGAAACTGTAGTATCTCAACCTCGCATCATCTATCAACGAAGCTCAATCTGGCAACCAGGTGGACTAAGTTGGATTGCTGCGAAAGCCGTCACAGGAACGCCTAGAATTCGCGTTGATCAATACACTGTCGCCAGTGATATTAACGGCAACGTCTTATCAAGAACATTGAATGTTGGAGAAACAACCTTCATTGATGCAACACCCACTGTATATAAATATGGTGCTGCTCCTACTATTGGTTCTGTATTTTTTCCATCACGTATATTTAGATATGGTGCTAACTGCGCTGGATGTTACTCTAAAACAGGAACATCTCCAACCTCATCGGGGGTTTTAGTCAGTGTAGAACCAGCTGTCCAACAAATGGATGGCACGATGCTTCCTGGCATCACGTATGAAGGATATTATGTCCTAGCGTCATCACCACGTATTCCGATTTGTACCATCGTGGAAATTACCAATCATCGCTTTCAAGGGTTTGGGTTAATCCCTAATAAACCATTTAAAGCGATCGTACTTGATCGTGGGGTTCGCGACAATACTTTAGATTTATTTGTTGGAGATGAAAGTCAATACAATTCAATGGTTAGACTGACAGAAAAACAATTCCCTAAAGTGGAAATCATTGGGATGGGAACACCTGCGCGTAATGCCAGTGGTGATCGCATCTGTAAATTACCTTAGACCTTTAAAAAGGTCTTTTTTATGTTCTTAGTGAGGTTGCTCCCTATGATATAATAGGTCTATGAAAAAACTTTGTTTAGATGATGTCATTGTGGTCGAGGGACAACATGATGCGCAAAAAGTAAGTCAAGTTGTTGAAGCACTGATCTTAATCACTCATGGAACGCATATCTCCAATGAGTTTCTAGATCAACTTGAAGCATTATCAAAGCATAAATCCATTATTATCTTTACTGATAATGACACGCCAGGTAAGACTATTCGTGAAAAGATATCAAAGCGAGTAGCTAATGTGAAACATGCTAAGATTCGCGATAAACAAGTGAATGTTGGAGTTGAACATGCTTCCTATGATCAAATCCTTGATGCGCTCTCACATACGACATCCTTTAGCGAGTATCATCCTACATTCACAATGAATGATTTATATAGTTTAGGATTGAATGGAAAGCCTTCTAGTGCTACACTACGTGAGGCAGTATCTTATCACTATCGTTTACCTAAGATGAATGCAAAGGCATTACTTAAAGCTTTGAATCATCTCAATATATCGTATGAGGAGCTAGAAACATTGTGTCTAAACCAGTCATCGCCTCAATAGCCTATGTCAATGAAATACTTAGAACTTATGATACCCATGCAAAGAAGCGTTTTGGGCAGAATTTTATCGTGGATGCAAATATCATTCATAAGATTGTGAACACCAGTGGAGTGGATAAAGAAACCATGGTGCTTGAGATTGGTCCAGGAATGGGAAGTTTAACTCAAGAACTACTCAAGCATGCGAAAAAAGTGGTTGCGATTGAAATCGATCCCCTCATGGTTGAACTATGTGAGAAACACTTTCGTGATGAACCTCACTTTACGCTCATTCATGATGATGTCTTGAATGTGAATTTTGAAGAATTATTTAAATCACAACAATGCCTACATGAAAAATGCATGGTTGTCGCAAACTTACCTTATTACATTACAACACCCATTCTGTTCAAACTTATTGAATCCAATGTTTGTTTTAATTCCATGCAACTTATGGTTCAAAAAGAAGTGGCACAACGCTTCTTAGCCAAAGTCGGAACTAAAGACTACAATGCCTTAAGCATTATTATTCAAACATTATTTGAGGTTAAAACAGCACTCGAAGTATCCCGAAATGTCTTTATCCCAAGACCTGCCGTAGATTCTAGTGTCATTCATCTCAAACGAAAAGAAGTATCGTATGCGCAGTGTAAACCATACTTTGATTTTCTTAAATGTGCGTTTGTACAACGTCGTAAGACACTCACCAATAACTTAAAAGCAACCTATGATTCAGAAAGCATTAAAGCTGCATTAAATGCATGTCAACTTAGTGAATCAGTGCGTGCTGAGGCGTGTACTCATGAGCAGTTATCATCATTATTTAAAATTCTTAATCAAGGTTAATGGATATACAAATTTGGGGAGAACACCATGAATAGAAAAGCAATTATCTTGGCTGCAGGCCAAGGAAAACGTATGAAATCAGTGCATTCAAAAGTGATGCAACCGATTTTAAATGAACCAATGTTGGAACATGTTATTCGTGAACTCGAAGCGGTCCATACACAAAGCATTGAAGTTATCGTAGGTCATCAAAAGGAAGAGATTCTTGATTACTTTAAAGATCGTATTCAAAGCGCAGTTCAAGAGCCACAGTTAGGGACTGGACATGCTTTAATGTGTTCTTTAGAACTTAAGGATGAAGAGGGATTAGTACTTATAACCTATGGGGATGTTCCATGCGTGAGAAGAGAAACCTTTGAGAAAGTCTTCACCTTAGCTTCCAACTGTGATGCATGTATTGTGAGTGCTAAGATTGAGGATGCAGGAGCCTATGGTCGTATTGTACGTACACCTGAAGGGCAAGTGGTTGGGATTGTGGAAGCCAAAGATGCGACTTCGGAGCAACTTAAAATTCAAGAAATAAATACAGGCATCATTTGTTTTAATCAGAAGAAACTCTTTAAACATATTAAAGAACTTAAAAATCAAAATGCTCAACACGAATACTATCTCACCGATATGATTGAAATCTTTGTATCGTATGGATATCACGTGGAGGCCATGATCATTGATGATATGAGTGAAGTGATGGGGGTTAATGATCGCCTTCAACTTGCGCAAGCAAGTCAAGTCATTCAAAAACGAATTAATGAAACATGGATGAGTGAAGGGGTCACCATCATTGATCCAAGTCAAACTTGGATTGATGCGAAGTCAGTATTATCACCAGACTGTGTCATTTATCCTGGAGTAACTCTCAACAATGCGAAGCTTGCGGACCACGTCACAATTAAGGGTCCTTCATTCATTGAGAATTCATCCATTGATGCTTATACCCAAGTGGATAGTTCACATATCTATGATAGTACAATCGGTTCTCAGACAACCATTGGTCCTCATGCTCATATTCGAAATCATTGTGTGATTGGAAATCATTGTCGCATTGGTAACTATGTGGAAATGAAGAAAACCATCTTTGGAGATTACTCAAAATCTGCACATTTAACGTATCTTGGTGATGCAGTGGTTGGAAAACATGTTAATATAGGGTGTGGTGTTGTGACCGTGAATTATGATGGTAAACATAAACACGTGACAACCATCCATGATGGAGCTTTTATTGGGTCTAATGCGAATCTAGTCGCACCAGTCATCATTGGTGAAAATGCATTAGTGGCGGCTGGTTCAACCATTACGCAGGATGTTGAAGATCGTGCCATGGGAATAGCGCGAGCATATCAAGTTAATAAACCTTCAAAAGGTCAATCATACAAAGAGAAATAAGGAGAGCGTATGATGAAAGATACCATAGTATTCGCATTAACTTCCTCTGTGGATTTAGCTGAAGAGATTTGTGCGTATTTAGGATTAAAACGAGGACAGATTGCAGTGAAGCATTTTGCGGATGGTGAGATTATTGTCGAGCCAGAAGAATCTGTTCGTGGTAAACGTGTGTTCATTGTGCAATCCACATGCTATCCAGTCTCTGAGACATATATGGAAATTCTTATTGCGCTTGATGCCATGAAACGTGCGAGTGCAGGAGAGATTACCGTGGTCATGCCTTATTATGGATATGCTCGCCAAGATCGTAAAGCTCGTGCACGTCAACCCATCACATCAAAACTGATGGCTGACTTACTTCAAGTGGCTGGTGCAAATCGTGTTGTCACCATTGACTTACATGCACCACAAATTCAAGGATTCTTTAATATCCCAATTGATGATTTATCCGCAGTATCCATGTTAGGACAATACTTTAGATCAAAACATTTTAAAGATGAAGTGGTGGTGGTATCACCAGACCATGGTGGCGCAACGCGTGCTCGTCGTATGGCTGATTCTATTCCAGGAAGTACCATTGCGATCATCGATAAACGTCGTACTAAACCTAATGTTGCGGAAGCGATGAATCTTATTGGGGATGTTGATGGCAAAATCTGTATTTTAGTCGATGACATTATTGATACTGGTGGTTCAATTCTAGGTGGTGTTAAAATGCTTTATGAGAAAGGCGCAAAAGAAGTGTATTGTGCGGTCTCTCATGGAGTCCTTTCAAGAGATGCGGTTGCACGAATTCATGATTCACCAATCAAGGAACTTGTGATCACAAACTCCATTGAGTTGTCTCCTGAGAAACGAAAAGAACCAAAAATTAAACAAATCTCAGTGGGATACATGCTTGCGAAAACCATTGAAGCTATTCATTCTCATAAGCCTGTCTCAGAGCTATATCACATCTTTAATGATTAATTCAAAACAATGGAAGAAATTCCATTGTTTTTTGTTGACAAGGAATATATTCGGTTGTATTATTGTATTAGTTAATTAATACAGTAATACAGAAAGGAGATCTATGGATCAATTTATCGGAGAAAAACCAATTTACGTTCAAATCATGGACCGTATCAAAAAAGATATTGTAGCGGGTAAACTTAAAACCAATGATCAGATTGCGAGTGTACGAGAACTTGCTTTAGATTATCATGTGAATCCTAATACAGTCCAAAGAGCTTTGAGTGAATGTGAAAAGGATGGATATCTTCGCAGTGATCGTACCAGTGGACGATTTGTCAGTGCAGATGAAGCTATGATTCTTGATTTAAAAGAGAAACTACTTCATGAATGGGTCAGTCAACTAGTGACGCAATGTAAGGATATTGGATTAGCAGAGAATCATGTTTGTGAACTCATACATCAAATGTATCGGAAAGAGGGGACTGAGTGATGATTGAAATTCAAGGTTTAAGTAAAAACTATGGCAAGACAAGGGCACTTCATAATGTGAACTTGTCACTACAACCAGGTCACATTATTGGATTATGTGGACCGAATGGATCAGGGAAAACAACGCTTATTAAGATTTTAAATGGATTGCTTAATGACTATCAAGGTCAAGTCAGCATTGACCAACATGAAATTGGAGCACATTCTAAAGCTTTAATTTCATATCTTCCTGATCAAACTTACTTAGCAGGATGGATGAATGGGGAACATGCGATTAAATTATTCAAAGACATGTATGCGGATTTTGATGAAGAAAGAATGAGAAGTTTACTTGAAAAACTCAAACTCAATCCAAAACAACCGATTAAGACGATGTCTAAAGGGATGAAAGAAAAATTCCAACTTGCATTAGTGATGTCACGTCATGCAATGATTTATATCCTTGATGAACCCATTGGAGGAGTAGACCCTGCGGCTCGTGAACTTATTCTTACTACAATTTTAGAAAATTATAATCCAAACTCAATCTTACTTATCTCTACACACTTAATCTCAGATATTGAAACCATCTTTGATTCAGTCATCTTCCTTAAGGAAGGTGAAGTGATGCTTCATGATGATGTGGATACAATACGTAGTACTCATGGTAAGTCTGTGGATGAATTATTTAGAGAGGTGTTCAAATGTTAATCAAACTCATAAAACATGATCTTATTGCCACAAAACACGAATTCTTTGGAATCTATCTAGGATATTTACTGTTGAGTATTGTCGCTCCATTTCTAGTCCAGAATGGTCCAGAATGGCTTCAAGTGCTTTCTGTGTTTGCGGTTGTGGGGGTACTTATTGCGATTATCGTGATAACCTTACTTGCGATTATCCGCTTATTTCAAAAACGGCTATATTCCCATGAAGGATATCTTACTTGGACACTTCCAGTATCTACTAAGCTCAATTTAGTTTCTAAAGTGATTGTGGGTGTGATTTGGAACGTTGCCAGCTTTGTGGTGGTATGGGTAGGAGCTATTATTGCAGCCTTGATATACTTATCTCAAACAGGAGCATACAATGAAGTATTAAATATTCTAAATGTGATTCTTGTCGAGACAGGATTCTTAATGAAGATGGTAGAGCTTGGAGTTGTATTCTTACCTCAATCCTTAGTCTCTATCTTCTATTCAGTGATTTTCCTTCTCTTTGTGATTACTTTTGTGAACACATCATGGATTAAGAAGGGCAGAACAGGGATTGGAGTCGTGTTATATTTTGGTCTTTCTTTAGTCATTGATGCGATCAGTTCACTTCTCATTACTAAACCAGCTATTATAACGAATGTTGGTCCTGATGGAATGATGATCAATCCATTTGATCCTATCAATTCTGCAGTGACTGCATTATCAAATTTTAGTTATTCGATTGATGTTCCTGTAGTTTTGGCCACCATTGCATTTCATTTAGCAATCATAATATTAATGAGTATTGGGGTTCTCTACTTTGTAGAGAAAAAGATGGAGATCGAATAAAAGACTTAAAAAGCACATCAGACACTATAGACTGATGTGCTTTTAACTTGTTTTAAAGACTAATAACCTCAATCGCATCCTTTAGGACAATACTATAAATCATTGTTTTTAACCTTGGGGCATAATCCTTTAATGCGTGATGATATGAAGACATTTGATTCATATAGCGTGACTTAAGTTCTTCAAGACTAGTTACAACATCAGTCTTGAAATCCACAATTATCCATTCTTCTTCATTTTTAATAAGCAAGTCTAAATAGTATTGATGATATCCATCCTCATCCTGAGTGATGATAGGATACTCACTAAACTTTTCAGCTTTTTGCCATGAAGAGGTGATTGGATGAGTAAAGAAAGATAACATACCTTCTTTTTGTCCTTCACTTAAGTCTTGACTTAGTGAGTGTACAATCTGAATTGGATTTGAAGACACGATAGCAAGTGAAAGGATTTTGTGAACTAAGGATCCCACTTCATTAGGTTTTAATCGATTTGACTTATCTAAAGGAAGAAGGATGATGGGATGAAGTTCTTCTTTCTTTGAAGGGGGTAATGCGATAACATCCTCTTGGATTACTTTTTCAATTGACACAATTTTACTTCGATCTGGATCATCAATTTCTTGAATAGTACACAACTGTTGTGGAAAGAAAGCCTGCAATCCAGAGAGTAATCCATTGATACCTTTTGATTTTAAAACAGTTGAAGCATGAAGATGAGAAGAAAGAGAGACAGTTTCTCGATTCATACCTACACAGATCATTTCTTTTTCAGCACGAGTGAATGCCACATACCATAATCGTAATGCTTCTTCATAAGCGGCTTTCTTTTCAAGATATAGTAAAGCATCTCGTACAATATTCTTAACAATGATGCCATATTCTTGCTTGATTCGAAGCGTAAATCCATAGTTTGAATCGACGATCACTTGATCTCTTGAGGCATGAACGGTGGTTGATTCATCATTGAAAACATAGACTAATGGAAATTGTAATCCCTTAGATGCATGGATAGTCATCACTTTAACCACATCATCACTAAGTGCGACATCCATCGCTTCCGCAATCTTTGCATCTTTAAGATGCTCTAGACTTTGTATGAATGCAACTAAACCTCCTTGATGACTGTTTTCAAAATCGACGGCCTTTTGAATTAAAGCATCAATATTGAGTTTACCTTGTGAATCACATTGTTGGTAGAAGTCATTGACTTTACAACATTCATGCATAGCTTGAGAAAGAGACAAGGATAACACTTTATTTCTTAGTTCATTTAATGAAGCATGAACATCTGGATACTGCTCTAACAAAGCTTGATTGAGGTTTTTTGTGAGTTTTAACTGAGCTACATCGTTGCTCGACAAGTCAGTAAATTGACTGAGTAGAACCCCGCTTAGATAATAATCATTAGGGAACAAGCAATAACTCGCAAGCATCAGACATTGAGTAATGGCTGGATGTTTTAAGAAACCTTGAGGGGAGTTAATGAAATGAGGAATACCTTTTTCATCAAAGAGCTTCTTTAGAATATCTTTCTGCGCGTGTGATTTCACAAGTACGCAAAACTCTTTGAATGGAACATTAAATTCTTGATGTCTTTGAATGATGTCTTTAGTTATAACACGTGCTTTGACATAATCCGCAGATTTATCGTATGTTTTTGTTTTAAAATACTCTTCTTGTTCGTGATCTTGTTCTTCATCATCACGTTCCTCATCTTCAATCTCTTCATCCTCAAAGTCAATTAATTCATCTTCTTCCGCAGATTTATTAACTTTTAAATAAGTAACAGGAGATGTGATGAGTTTTTGTGAATCTTTTCCAACAGTGACACGATCATCTTCGCGATATTCATCGCTAAAGCCATCCACATTCATAAGGATGTTAAAGAGAAGATTATTAAACATTACAATAGGCTCACTTGATCTGAAGTTGTGAGGTAAAACATATACTTTTGGGGTTTGATTCTTAATCATTGATCTCATCAGTTGAGGTTTTGCGCCTCTAAAACGGTATATGGATTGTTTAACATCTCCAACTCTAAAGACGTTTTTCCCATTGGAAATCAAAGTAATAATTTCATTTTGAACATCATTAGTATCTTGAAATTCATCGACTAGGATGTCACTAAAGCGAGATCTATAGAATGCAGGAACATCAAAATCGGGATGAGTTAGAATGTTATAGGCTAAGCGCTCCATATCATCAAACTCAATGACTTTTAACTTCTCTTTCTTTGATTGCATTAAAGCAGTTAGTTCTTTAACAAGTTCAATAACAAGTCTCACATGTGGCACTAAAGAAGATACATCATTCAGATGAGCTTCAATATCATCAAAAGATGTGGACAATGATTTTAGACATTCTTGAAGTTCAGACTTTGCTTTACTATAGGACGGATGATCTTTAATCTTTGGAATCCCTTGAAACCAAACTTCACCATGAATCGCTCTAACGACCTCCAATAATTCACCTTCATTCACTTGAGTAAGGAATTTGTTTAATGTCTCTTGAAGATCAAATACGGGATTCATCTTTGTCCCACTCATTGATCCAAGTCGAATCACTTCTTCACAACCAACTAACGCTTTAATGAGTTTATGTGAGAACTCCTCGCTTAGAATAGGTAGGATGATTGATAAAGGGTCTTGGTGAAGCATTAAAGTTTTTAAGTCAAAATCTTCAGGATTAAGTTGTAAGCGTCGAACTTGGTAAATCTCTTGAATGACTTTCTTGATATCTGTGAAGTCAAAGGCTGAAGTTGAGACTAAAGATTGCAAAGATTGAAAATCTTCAGGGTGATTCTTGATAGCATTTTGAATCACACTATCACTGCATTCATCAAATAGAAGTTGCTTGGTGCCATCATCCAATACATTTCGGCTCATTTCAGGGTCAAGGTTCAACACATATGAAAAATCCTTAATGAGAGAAAGTGCAAAACTATGGATCGTTGATATCATGGCTGTATCCACTAATGAGAGCTGCTCTTTAATAAAACTAGCAAGTGATTCATCAAGACAAGATTTATAGACCTTCAATAGTTCTGTTTTTAAACGATCTTTCATTTCATGTGCAGCTGCTTCAGAGAATGTCAAAGCACAAATCTGATTGACACTAATTCGATCATTCATGATTCTAGTCATTAATCGTTTAATAAGAAGTGTCGTCTTACCAGCCCCAGCTGAAGCAGACACAAGGATATTGGTGTCTTTTAGAGTTGAGATTTCATGGGTTAATGTTTCGATACTCATTCTTTCTCCTCCTTAAGGGCTTCTTTCTTTGGTGGGGTGACATCCCCTTCATATAAAAGCGGTCGTTTTGGAAATGCTTTAGAAAAGTGACAAATGGATTGATAATCACAGTACTGACATACTGAGGCTTCAGCTGGATTCTTTTCTATCTTCCCTTCTTTTAGATTCTTAATAAATGTAGTGAAAATCACTTCAAGTGCTTCTTGAATGCCTTCTTCTAGATAATGGGTCTTTTTATTAAGACTTCCATCTATATTAAAATTATAGCGCTTTAAATCATTGAAATAATGATTTGATGATTGTGTGTTAACATAAATGGCATTCAGTTTTGCTTTGCTTAAGAACAGTTCTTTGTGGGATAGCTTTTCAATCATGAGTCTAGGATTGGTCGCTTGAAAGTTTAATACGTACTTTGCTTTCGCATCAATTGGTGAATTCTTTAGATTATAGTAATGAACACCAGTTGGTTTTAGTTTTGATTTCTTGGCATAAAGATGCTGATAAGTGAATAATTGGATTTGTCGCCCCGCAAGAAATTTTTCCTTCTTAATTGATTTTGCGGAAGATTTATAGTCAATAATTCTGAATGCATCCGCATGATGATCAATGCGATCAATGAACCCTGTGAACTTTAGGGTTGTATCTAATAACGCAAGTTCTTCATTAAGTTCTAGTTCACTCTTAAAAGGTTTAAAGTGAGTAAATTCTTCTAAATGCTTAAATCTTTCCATGGCAAGCAACAACTGCTTAGTGAGTAGTTTGAAAATAGTCTCAAGCTCTTGCGCATGGTATGGAAATAAATGAGTGGTGTCAAATTGGTAATCTTGTAGTGATGTCATGATGAAATCTTCATTCAGTTTAGGCATCTTTAATTCGACCCATTTTTCCATGACAAAGTGCATCATAGTTCCCATATGAGCCAAATTGAGTCCACCATCCAATGTTTTGGACAATCTAAGTCCTTTATTAAAGAAATACTGGTAGGAACAATTGAAGAATTGTTCAATAGAAGATACTGAACCTTTAATGGTGTCTTCTTTGAAGAATAATGAAGCTGAGGTTAGAGGTGATAATGCATGAGACTTTTGAGCGGGTTTAATCGCATGACGTGCTACTTTCCAAGGAGATATAGGACTATGACTCATATGATCTTTAAGATCAATCGCGACTTCCATGGGCTTACCTTCCATGGATGCACTTGGATAAGAAAGAATGGTTAGAGGGGATTGAGTGAATACATGACTCTCAAAAGCCACTAACGCAAGATTACGCTCACTCAGTGAAGGATAAAGAGGAAGCTTCGCAAGATAAGCTTCATCAATAAGTCCACTCATTTTTTGAGTAGGTGGATAATGCTTTGAGCTACCTCCCATAATGATAAGTTGGTCATTTTCCCCAACAAACACTTGGGAAAGATCATGAATCATTACATGAGATGTTGCTTGATTGAATTGAATAGACACAGATTTGAGTTGATGAATGAGTAGTTCAATTTGTGTTTTCGAATCAAGAGTAGATCCTAAAACATTTTCACACAAGGATTTAATGTGAAGAAGTGATTTTCTTTGATCATGAGTTAAATCATCTCTTTGAATCAAATATGCATACACATCCTCAACCCAGAAAGACTTAGACCAACTAAATAGAATTGGAATAATGACTTGTCTGGCCTCTTCAGCTTCTTTTTCCAATTGAATGAAGTTATGGATATCATGGTCAAATAAATCACTCTTAATTGTAAATGAAGATACATGATTGAAAGTGTGGGCTAGTGTTTCATAAGGAAGTCTAAAGGTATCGATGTATTTGAGTAATGATGGAATATAGTGATGGGGAATTAATTGATGTTTACATAAAGAGATGAATGATGTTAAACATGGATTCAATGCATACTCAAGGGCACTGATCAACGCAGAGACTATATTTGAAAAAGAAGCTGAGATTGTTGATTTATAGGAAACATGATATAGATTCAATGCATGAGTTAATAATGAAACATCTGAAGGATTAGCACACAAAATACTTGTTTTAAGTGTTGGATTCTTTACAATATGCTGAGCAATCCCATGAGCTTCTAAAGCTGGATTTAAAGCATGACGAATATACCTATCGCCATTTACTTCTTTGATTGGGTATTCTTTCGCATGGCTTTCAAGTAAGGTTTGAACTATAACACGGTCAATTGCTGAAACAGGATGTGGATGAATCCAAATCTCTAAATCATGTGATAACTTTGATACCGCTGTTTTAATGGAATCATAAGAACTAAATAATGGTTGAAGCGCAAGACACACTTTCTTGATATCTTTTTCTTTATCACTATCCTCTGGAAGTGATTCAAATGGAATTTCAAGATGATGACAATCTAGGGCAAGTGATAAACAACTTAATTGATGATCAAAATAGGATAGAGAAGATGAAAGCACCGTGCATGTTTCTCTAGTTTTTGATATGATAGGGATTGCTTGAATCTTCATGTCTAAATTATTAGATGCAAGATTTAAAAAACGCTCCTTAAAAGCATGAAGCGTTAATACTGAAACATTAAAAACAGATTGTTCATTTTGAAGAAGCTGTTTCATGATAGCATCGTGTGTCGATGTTGGCGCAATGATTATTTTCATAGAGTGTTCCCCTAGTGAATATTATACAAGATAAAGGAGGTTGTATGAGTCAAGAAATCAAACTTGCGAAGTCATCGCTATTTTTATCCGCCTTTTTATGGGGTTTTGGGTTTGTAGCGGTGGAAGGTGCCCTAATTTCTGGATGGCACCCTATGGCCTTACTTGCAGCTAGAGGGTTCATCGGTGGATTTTTACTTTTACTATTCTCATATAAAAGAAAGTTTTGGAAAAACAAGACCATGCTCTGGGAAGGCATCAAAGCAGGGGTATTCTTAACTCTTGGATTTGTTGGTCAAACCTATGGCCAAGCATTATCTGGCCCTGCGAATGCATCCTTTATTACCGCAATGTATGTCATCTTTGTTCCTCTCATTGGAGCGGTCTGGTATAAGTACAAGATTTCGATTTGGGTTATTTTAACATCGTTTACCGCCTTCATTGGGGTTGCTTTGATTACAGTTCAAGGAAGTTTATCAGTGAATGTTGGTGATATTTGGTTGCTTGCGGGAGCTATCTTTTTTGCCGTTCACATCATAAAACTCAGCCAATTATCTCGATTTAATGATAGTTTATCGCTTACAACCATCCAATTGTTTACAATGTCGGCTATTTCTAGTACATTTATGGTAATAACCAATACAAATTTCACATCATCTGGTTTATACTATGTGTTGTATATTGGTTTAATCAGCAGTGGAGTCGCTTTCTTTCTACAAACCTTTGGCCAGAAATCATTAGAGTCTTCAGTTGCTTCGATTATTCTTACTTTTGAAGCCATCTTTGGAGTTATTGGTTCAGCCTTAGTGTTTAGTTTATTGATTCCAACACAAACATGGATTGGTGGGATTTTGTTGTTAGGATCTGTCTTTTTCCTTGAAGCAATACCACTATTGAATAAGAAGAGAGTTTAACCCATCCGAAAGGGGGCCAGTCATGTCTGTCACGGAGATTTTATTGCAGATTCCAGACGTTCGCAAGGAGAACGGACGTTGCGCCTTTAATGGCTACTTGGAAGATTACCTCACAATGATTGAGGAAGATCATCCTATGGTAGCTCATTTCCAAGAATTGTTTGAAATTAATCCAAACTTTAGATTAATGGTGGATTACTCCTTTGGAGTGAATCCTAATTTAGTAACGAATCAGATTATTCGCTACAAAGATATTTTAAAGTTACCTGAAAGACCCATTACAGTACCATATATTGTGTATGGAGATACGAGTAAGAAGGTAGGGGTAGGATTTATCTTTGGTGGGACTAAAAAAGAAGACTATCTTATTTCTAAAGGATTCTATTTTGCACTGACTGAGCCAGAAGCGATTTTTCAAGATCATCGCAACTTCGTCATGGCATGTGTCAGTGATCCAGCCATGTATGATGCGTCACTCATTAAGAAAGTGATGCAAGATCAAATGACGATTGGGAACGCTCAAAGAGTATTAGACAATCATGTATATAAGAAACTTGATGAAGCGGTGAGTGCATGTTATGCATTATCTCAAAGCATTAAAGAACATGTGGTGACTGTCATACCTTCACTTGAAGATCGTAGTTCTACGATTTCGAATGCGATAGTGTCTTGGTATCTGCTTAAAAAAGCTGTGTATGTGATGACGATGACCAACAAACCATTATTAGCTCAACTTGAAAACAATGTTAAGGCACAACGTCACCAAGCCAAAGTTAATGCGGACTCCTTAGTTTTTATGCCATTATCAGAAATGTGGCGATTATAATAAACAAACAAAGCTCAGGTAACTGAGCTTTTTAAGTGTTTTTCTAGATTAAGAATTAAATAGATTGTTTTGTTGAAGGTTGAACTTTTCGTTTAGCACAATTTGCACATAAACCAGAAATTTCTAATTGATGAGAAAATACTTCAAAGGCATAATCATGTTCAATGGTATCTAAGATATCATGCATTGGACACATTTTGATTGGAATCATGGCATGACATTCAATACACACTAAATAATGTTTATGTGTTGGAGCAACAAGTTCGACGAGTGTACTTTGAGTAATTGAGTTGTAAGTCTTATGGATAAGATTAACTTGAGATAAAGAATCAATAGTTCGATAAATGGTGGATAAATTGATGGGGAGTTGATGTGAGTGACAATAATCATCAAGTTGTTCTACTGAAACAGGCACTTTTAAATCACGTAAAGCATCAATGATGATTTCACGCTGTTTAGTGTATTTAAGGTTAACTCGTGATAATAGTTCTCTTGCGTTATTCATAAGTGACAAAATTATATCATACTTCTATCCAGTTTTCTTCCACTTCACTTAGACACTGCGAAGAGATCATGGCTAGGTATGGATTGAGATCATTAAGCGATGATTCTATTTTAAAACTACAATCAGTTTCATTCACCTGGACATGACATCCAATCTTCTTTCGCTTTAAAGTTTCCCATAAGGGAAAAGCATGTTCAAAACATAGAGTAAATGTGACGATGGGTGTTTTTGTAATAGGGATGATGTTTGCCACTTTAAGAGTTTCACTGACACTACTCGTATAAGCTTTAACAAGACCGCCCACTCCTAATTGAATCCCACCATAATAACGAATGACAAAGGCTGCGCTTTTAACTAAGTTTTGTTTCAATAATACATTCAACATCACTTTACCAGCACTATGAGCAGGTTCACCATCATCATCAAACCAAACATCATCATGATGTTCGCCTACAAATGCAACACAAATATGAGTGGCCTTGGGATGAAGAAGCCATAAGGATGAAACAATCTCTTTGCATTCATCTTTACTTCCACAAGGATAAACAAACCCAATGAAGGTTGATTTTTTAATGATTGAAGAAGATGAAGCGATCGAAATAACTTTGTTCATAGGAATAGTATACCAAATCTATATGAAATCGAAATTCACATTATGATGTAAATATGATTATTAATAATAATATCAATGAAAAAGGTGTGAAATACCTAGTGCTCTAAATAATTAGGTTTGACATTCAAACCATCACTTACGTATAATGGCATCATACCCTAATAGGAGGAGATTTTATGTCAAAAATTCTAATTGTGACAGATTCATCTGCATCAATTGATTTAGAAGTAGCGAAACAACATGGTATTGAAATAGTACCTCTTTCAGTAGAACTTGAAGGCAAAGTCTATCGTGATCAACTCGATATGACAGGTGCAGAACTTCGTGAGAAACTCAAACAAAAAGCAGCACCTAAAACTTCACAACCAAACTTAGGATATGTGAATGATCTTATGAAACGTTGGAAAGGTGAAGGATGGGATGATGTGATTATTTTCTCCTTATCTTCAAACCTTTCTGGAACTTACCAAGGCTTCCACTTAGCAATGATGGATAATGATATGACTAATGTGACTTTAGTCGATACTTTCACACTTGCGGGACCACTTCGTGATATCGTCTTTAAGGCAGCAAGCATGGTTAAAGAAGGCAAAACAAAAGAAGAAATCTTATCCATGGCACAAACTGTGATTGATATGACTCAAGTATTCTTAATTCCTGAAAACTTAGATCAACTTGTTCGTGGTGGACGTGTTTCTCCAGCATTAAAGACTGTTGCGACACTTCTAAAACTTAGAACATTAGCTGTTTTAAGAAATAAAGGAAAAACCTTCGACAAAGCAGGAACTTCCCGTACTGAAGCAGGTATCTTCAAAATGGTCATTGATGACTTTGCGGAGAAAGGTGTTGCGGTTGGAGTTACAAAATTCGTGATTTGTGAGTGTGAAGCTCAAGATATCGCATTACGTTTAAAATCAGCTTTAGTTGAGCGTTTTGGACCTGTCGATGTAGATATCATTGATCTTCCTGCTACCTTAACTGCACATGCTGGATTAAGAGCAGTAAGTATTCAATCTTCATTAGTTCTTTAATTAATTAATAGCGGTCTATAAAGGCCGCTTTTATATTGTTTGATTTTCTTTTAAACAAGAAAATGTTCAAATATAACCACTATTTAGGGGAGTTTTGCTTAATATTATGTAACTTAGTGTGAACTTCATGTATATTGGCTACTTTGTGTTGCAAAGATGTGATGATAGTGCTAATATGCATCATTATGAAGAACTTATCCACTAAAAAGTTAATATCTTTTACAGGTTGGATGATGATCTCTGTGGGATTAGTGCTTCTCATAGAGTTACTTAACCGTCGTTCAATGCTTGGGATGATTCAGTTTACACTCCAAAACCCAATGGTGTTCTTTTATAATGCTTGTTTAGTTGCGTTATCGCTTACATTAGTCTTCTTTACTAAAAGACAAAAATATACATTAACCCTTGTATCTGGGATATGGATTGCCTTAGGTATCATCAATATGGTGATTCGTACCTTTAGAATGACTCCTTTAACCTTAGATGATGTTCAATTTATATCAAATATTGCTACTATCATGCCACTCTATCTTAGACCAACACAAATTATGCTTGTGATTGGCGCAAGTATTTTAGTGCTTGTTGCTTTAGTTGTGTTTTTTGTGAAGACTAAACCGCAACAACGACTCATTAAAATGGGTTTTGTGAGATTTGGAATTGTGCTAGGTTTAGTGTTATCGATACCTAATATCTCCTTGTCAGTGGCACGATTTGATGAAACTGATGGTAACTTAAAAACAACATATGATGAGTTTGGGTTTGCATATTCATTTGTAAGAAGTGTGATATCTAAAGGGGTTAAGAAACCTAGTGGATTTGATGAAGAAGCTTTACTCAAAATGCTAGAAAATATTAAAGTAGATTCAACTTATGCGAAAGATGCGAATGTTATTGTGGTGCAACTTGAATCATTCTTTGATGTGACTAGACTATCGCACCTCAACTTAACAACAAATCCTATTCCAACATTCACTCAACTCAAACAACAATATAGTTCAGGTCAGTTATTAGTGCCTACTATTGGTGGAGGAACCGCAAACAGCGAGTTCGAGTTCTTAACATCGATGAAACTAGCTTATTTTGGGGTTGGAGAATATCCTTATAAAACTGTCTTAAGAGATCAAACATTACCTTCATTAGTCTCTTACTTTAATCAACTTAGTTATTCAACAACAGCTATCCATAACCATGTCGCGAACTTCTATGCTCGTCATGTGGTGTACAAAAACTTAGGATTCAATCATTTCGTGAGTTTGGAAACCATGAAAGATGTGAGTACAACTCCAATGGGCTGGGCTAAAGACATTCACCTTATTCCTTACATTCAAGAGGCTATGTCAAAATCAAGTGTGAAAGATTTCATATTTGCGGTCTCAGTTCAAGGGCATGGAGAATATCCTCATGATCCATTAAATGATTGGATGATTGAATATGTTCCATCTTCAGATGAAAAGAATATGAATCAAATCAATTTTTTCTTGAATCAATTGCATGAAATGGATCAAATGATTGCGGTACTTAATGCGTGGGTTCAGTCACATGATGAACCAATTATGCTTGTATTATATGGTGATCACTTACCAGGAATAGAATTTGATTTAGATTCAAATCAAGAGTATTTGACGGATTATGTCATTGTGACTAACTTTGAAACAAAGATTGTGAAAGAGAATCTTGAACTTTCTCAACTAGGAGCACGAGCATTATCTCTGCTTCAACAACCAGGTACCTTAATTCATCAACTCCAACAAGTTTCTCCTTATGATAAAGAGTTAGCTCATTGGGTTCATTACGATTGGATTATGGGCAATAAAGTGTCCATGGATCCTGTGTTTCAACCGATGGTGATGAATCTTGGATTAAGTCATCCAAGAATCAATAGTATTCGCTTTACCACTGAACACGTTATTCTAGAAGGTCAAAACTTCTTGCCAAGTCATGTAGTTATGATTAATGGTAAGGCATATAACACTTTAGTGATAAGTGATACCTTAATGATGTTTGAAGGTAGTTATGAGGGTGAGTATAAAATTGAATTTGCGATACGCTCTGATAATAATGAACTCATTATGATTAAACAATAGTTTATTTAACACCTAATAACGCATCTCAAGGATGCGTTATATTATTGAAAAAAATGAGTCAAATCTTATATTGTGAATGTTTTAGATTCATCATTTAAACTTCATACATTGACAAACCCCCAATTTAGCACTTATAATAAGTGAGTGCTAAAATAGGAGGTTATATGGCAATCAATAAGCCCTTTAAAGCAGAATCTCAACGCTTGTTGGATTTGATGATTAACTCAATTTATACCAACAAAGACATCTTTTTAAGAGAACTTATCTCTAATGCAAGTGATGCATGTGATAAGCTCTATTTCGCATCCTTAGAGGATGAATCTATTCAAATCGATCGCACAAATCTTCGTATTGAAGTGAGTGTGGATAAAGAAGCAAGAACCATCACCATTAAAGATAATGGGATTGGGATGGATCTTAATGAAATGGAAGAGAACCTAGGAACGATTGCGAAGTCTGGATCTCTTGCATTCAAACAAGCCCTTGAAAAGGGAGTAAGTGATGTGGATATTATTGGACAATTCGGAGTTGGGTTTTACTCAGCCTTTATGGTGTCTGATAAAGTGAGTGTTGTGTCTAGAAAGATTAATGCTTCCTCAGCGTATCTATTCGAATCAAGTGGCGTGGATGGATATTTTGTGGATGAAGCAGATAAGGATGATGTTGGGACCATCATCACATGTCATATTAAGGAAAACGCTGATGAAGAGGATTTCGATCATTTCCTAGAAACATTTTCTATTAAATCATTAGTGAAGCAATATTCTGATTACATTCGCTATCCAATTATGATGAAAAAAGAAGATAGTGATGAACTTGAAACACTTAACTCGATGATTCCACTATGGAAACGTAGTAAGTCTGATGTGACTCAAGAGGAATATACAGCATTCTATAAAGATAAGTTTTATGATTTTGAAGATCCCGCAAAGGTAATTCATATGAATGTGGAGGGAAATCTTTCGTTCACATCCTTACTCTTTATTCCTAAAAAGGCTCCTTTTAACTTCTACTCCAATGAGTTTGAAAAAGGACTTCAGTTGTACTCTAAAGGTGTCTTTATCATGGATAAAGCTAAAGATCTATTAGGGGATCACTTTAGATTTGTGAGAGGCCTTGTGGATTCTCCTGATTTAAACTTAAACATTTCCAGGGAAATACTCCAACAAGATCGTCAACTCAAGAGTATTGCGCAAAGAATTGAGAAGAAGATTAAGAGTGAATTAGTAAGTTTATTAACGTCAGATCGTGCGACGTATGAAGAGTTTTACCAAGCATTTGGTAACCAACTCAAGTATGGACTTTACCAAAGCTATGGCATGAATAAAGAACTCCTAATGGATTTAATTCTCTTCTATTCATCTTATGAAAAGAAATTTGTGACCTTAGCTGAGTATGTTACTCGAATGAAGGATGATCAAAAAGAAATCTACTTTGTATCCGCAAAATCAGTCGATCAAGCAGATCGCTTACCTGCGAGTGAACGAGTCAAAGATAAAGGATATGAAATCTTATATCTTGTGGATGATATTGATGAGTTTGTGCTTCAAATGGTACGTGATTATCAAGAGAAACCATTTAAGTCTATTAATCAAGGAGATTTAGATCTTAATGATGACGAGGAGAAAGAAGCGATTAAAGAGGCTTCAGAGAAATCTAAAGATGTTCTTGAAGCACTAAAAGAGAAACTTAAAGACAAGGTTGAAGATGTACGCTTATCAACTCGACTCAAGACACATCCAGTATGCTTAGTCTCCACCGAAGGGGTTTCCTTTGAAATGGAAAAAGTCTTATCTCAAATGCCTGATGCGAAAGATCAAAACATTAAGGCAAAACGTATTCTTGAACTCAATCCAGAACACCCTCTGCTTCAAACCCTCACATCACTTCATGAGTCACATTCTGATTTACTAGATGATGTCGCATCTGTTTTATATGATCAAGCATGCTTAATTGAAGGATTAAGTATTGAAGATCCAGTTGGATTTGCACTAAAACTCTCCAACCTTCTGACTCAAGTACGCTAATATGAATGTGTACGATTTTGATAAGACCATCATTCCCTATGATAGTACCCAAGCATTCTTTCGCTTTCTTTTTAGAAAGCATCCAAAACTCATCGTACATACACCAAAGATGATGGTTGCGGCATTAAAATATGTCTTAAAACAAAGCAGTAAAACACAAATGAAGAATGTCATGTATGAGGCATTACTCATGATTGATCATCTTGATGAAGAAGTGAGGTTGTTTTGGAAAGATAGAATACAAGATATACAACCATGGTATTTAAATCAAAAGACCACAGAAGATGTTATTATCTCTGCTTCACCTTCATTTCTACTAGATCCTATATGTAAGCATCTGAACGTGCATCTTATCGCATCAAATATTGATTTAACCACTGGCCATCATTTAAGTGAAAACTGCTATGGACCAGAGAAACCAATTCGATTTGCGAAAGAATTTTCACTTGATGACATTGAGGCTTTCTATTCAGATTCTTATTCTGATACCCCGATGGCCATTCATGCGAAGGAAGCCTTTATTGTAAAGGGCTCAGAAATAAAACCTTGGGATTTCAGGAAAAAATACAGCTCCTACGAACATTAACGTAGGAGCTTTTTATGTGGAAATGTGAACGTTGTCAAAGTAGTCATCCTGATCTTTTCTTTGTCTTTCATCAAGAGATCAAATGTCGAACGTGTTTAAGTGTGATGGTCAGTGAACCCATTGAAGTCAGTGTTCCCACTCATCTGATTGAGGATATTGAACTTTCTTTTGATTTAACTCCTAAACAAAAAGAAGTATCACATAGGTTGAGTTGTTCCAATTCAAAACTCATATTACTTGAAGCCGTATGTGGTGCGGGAAAGACTGAGATTGTGCTTGAACTCATTAAAGATCGACTGAATAAGCAACACAAAGTAGGATGGGCTATACCACGACGTCAAGTGGTTCTAGAACTGA
Organism: Erysipelotrichia bacterium; assembly: GCA_018333955.1. Taxonomy (GTDB): domain Bacteria; phylum Bacillota_I; class Bacilli_A; order Erysipelotrichales; family Erysipelotrichaceae; genus UBA6182. The sequence continues at coordinate 112,947 of JAGXSD010000030.1, read as the reverse complement.
CAGCACGGCTTCAAAAAGTATTTCCAAAGCTTTCAGTGATTGCGGTGTGTGAGGGATATACGGAAAATTTAAGTGGGGATTTAGTGCTATTCACCACTCATCAAGCTTTTCGATATCACCAAAGTTTTGATGTTTTAATCCTTGATGAAGTGGATGCTTTCCCTTATAAAGGGAATCCTCATTTAGAATACTTAGTTTCGCAAACATACTCAAAGCAATGCATCATGATGAGTGCCACCATTCCTCAATCACACCGCCAATTGATTAAGGAATCAAAACTAGAACATATCTTTTGTTATGAAAGGCCTACAAGAGTTCCTCTCATGATTCCTCAAGTCATTAAAACATATCGATCATGGATGATGTTCTGGGTTTTGGTTTTATTAAAAAGACAAAAGAAATGGTTAATATTTGTCCCAACCCATGCGCTTGCGAAACGGGTAGCATTTCTTCTTCGATGTGAATCTTTAACATCCAAGAGTCAAAACAAAGAAGATATCATTCAACGCTTTAGTAACAATGATGAAGGAAGACTTGTTTGCACAACCATACTAGAACGTGGAGTTACATTCTACAATGTGCATGTGATGGTCTTGATGGCTCATCATCAGGTATTTGATGAAGCTTCTTTGGTTCAAATTGCAGGTCGAGTGGGGCGACATATGAGCGCTCCAGTGGGCGATGTATTCTTTCTAGTTTCAGAACAAAGTGATGAGGTCGCTTCATGCATTCAAACACTCCAAAACGCCAATCGCATTGCCTATGGTGTTTAAAACCACTTCAATCCTATGATTTTTCGTTCTTAATTCGTCATGATTACTTGTGTGAAGAACATGAGGTGTGTTTAAGTGGAAAACTAAAACAGATTAGAATTAAACAGAATATGATTCATTACTTAACCCCATATACTCCCGAGATTGCGTCCCTCATGTTTCGATATAAAGAACATAGGGATGTACCTTTAGGGGGATGTCTATTTTTCCCATACCATAAACACATCAAAAAACTTATCAAAAATAAGATTGTAATCATAGTACCTTCATCTCAACAAAAAACTAGTGAGCGCGGATTTCATCCTTTAAAGCATGCATTGAGTCTAATAGGGGTTACCCCTTATGAATTACTAATCAAAGTGTCTAGTCAAGATCAAAAAAAGATGAAAAAGAAAGAACGAGTCTTAACCCAATTTGAATTCGTATCTTCTGTTTTAACTCCATCAAAACATGTTGTACTCTTTGACGATGTGTTGACCACAGGTCATTCATTGTTTACATGCAAAGAAATTCTAGAGCATCAAGGATATCATGTGACATGTTGTGTTTTTGCGATTCATTTATCATGGTTGAAAGGAATTTGATATAATGAGAGAGAAAACAAGGAGGATCTCATTATGGCATATCATGATCCAAATACTCGCTTTTATAAAACTAGCGAGGGAGCTATTATCGGTGGAGTATGTGCAGGTTTATCAGAAAACTTAAAGATTGATGTTTCTTTAGTTAGAATTGTTGCGATTGTCATTGGACTAAGTGGAATTGGGGTGGTTCCTTACTTAATCTTATGGATAGCATTACCAAATAAAGGGGATCTGTCGTGAGTTCGTTTTTAAGTGGATCTTATACTAAGCGTGGTTCATCGGGAATCATGAAGATTGAGTTTGATCCATCCAACCATTCAATCACAAGTTCACCTTATGTGAAGTTAGATAATCCTACTTACTTATGCGTTGATCAAAACGTAGTTTTTAGTGTGGGATCAGTACTAGAGCAAGCAGGCATGGTGCTCATTAGTGATGGTGTCATCAAGGATATGCTATTACTTGAAGAGAAGGTCCCTTGTCACATCAGTGTTAATTCACACATAAAGCATGTTTACACTGCTAACTATCATCAAGGACACATCATGATTGCATCATATAATCATGATATCTTAAATCATCTTCAAACAATTAAATTCCCGCATGGTTCAAAGGCTCACTATGTCGGTTATGAAGCTTCCATTGATGCATTAATCATGTGTGATTTAGGGCTTGATTGTGTTCGTGCATTTAGATTTGATGGGACACAATATCAATTGCTCTGGGAAAGTCAGTTTCCACAAGGATGTGGACCTCGACATGCCGTCAAGCACCCTACAAAACCAATCTTATATGTCTTAGCAGAGTTGAGTGGTGAAGTATTTACATGTGATTTAAGTCAAGATGGGCTTGTGATTAAACATAAAACTTCAAGTTATCCTCCACAGTTCAAAACTCCTTGGGCTGCAGCGATTAGAATCACTCACGATGGAAGACATTGTTATACCTCAAACCGTGGGCATGATTCAATTACTCATTTTCTTGTGGATGAGAAAGGTCATCTCCATTTTGAATCTCGTGTATCAACCTATGGGAAACAACCTCGAGATTTTAATCTAATCAATCAAGAACAGCACCTTTGTGTCTTAAATCATGATGATGATCGGTGTGTGATTTTTAAAAGACTAGATAATGGGTCATTAGAATATCTGTGTGAAACACAAGTTCTTGAAGGGGTATGTGTTTGTTTAACATCCTCTTAACAGTTCAAGAGACTTTCTTTTATATAGTTTGTAGTAATTCTGATGAGTCTTTGCTAAAATGTGTGTGATGACTTATCTAGACTATAGTGCGAGCACGCCAACATCTTTAACAGTCTTAGAGCACATGCACCGTATTGAACGTGAATATTTTGCGAACATCAATGCCAAGCATGCTTTTGCTTTGCGCTCAAAAGAAGTTGTTTTAAGCTATATTAGTAAGATGGCATCACTGTTAAATATTCCAAGTGAATCCCTAGTATTTACTTCAGGGGCGACAGAATCGAATAATATGATCTTGTTTGGACTTGCGAAGTCTAATCCACATAAGCGACATATTATTTCTACGTCACTTGAACATCACTCAGTTATATCACCACTTGGAGAGTTACAGAAATTAGGCTATGAGTTAGACTTTATTCCTTATCTTCATGGGAAACTGGATCTTGAAGCACTTAAAAAGCTAATTCGAGAAGATACATTATGTGTAAGTGTCATTGCGGTCGAAAGTGAAACAGGACTTGTACATCCACTGAAGGCCATCAAAGCCATTTGTGATGATTATGGAGTTCCACTTCATAGCGATATGACTCAAGCTGTCGGGAAAATACCAGTTGACTTCAATAATGTCACTTATGCTAGTTTTTCATCACATAAGATCTATGGGCCTAAAGGGATAGGAGCATGTGTTTTGATGAAGGATGATATAAGGCCCTTAATTTATGGTGGAAGAAGCTTGTCAAAATTACGCTCTGGAACCCCACCTAATGCTCTTATTGTAGGATTTGCGCAAGCTGTGATTGAAGCACTTGAAGACTTAGAGGTTAGAATCTCTATAGTGACTCAGTTGAGAAATCAATTAACACAAAAATGTGATGCTTTAAAAATAGTCCATGTGAATACACCACATGTTGGAGTTCCACATATATGCAACCTATCTTTCATGCATCATGATCGACATGAGCTAGTAAATCAATTTTCAAATCATGGATTTTATGTTAGTGCAAGTAGTGCATGTAGTGGTCAAGAAAATGTATCAAAAGCTGTATTAACAGTAAGTGAAAACATGGATTGTGCTACATCGTCACTACGCGTTTCATTATCTCATCTTACAAGTGAATCAGATATCGATTCATTTGTTCAAGTTATAAAGAAGGTAATCCAATGAAAGTTATTATCCTGAGTGCGATATGGTGTCCAGCTTGTTTAATTGTGAAGAGCACCATTCACAAAATACAAAAAGATCATCCGATGTTTCAACCACAATTTATTGATATTGATGAAGAGGAAGCATTAGCATCCCAATATGAACCACTCAAAGTTCTTCCTGTCTTTATGATTTTAGATGAGGAAGGTCAAGTTATTAAACGCATGAGTGGGGAGCTAAACAAAGATACCATCCTAAAGGAGTTTGTCCATGTTTAAAAAACTATCAACATGGTTTCTATATACCATAGTATTCATTTTAATTTTACTGCAAGTGAATACCACCATTTATGCAAATCAAAATAAAGTAAATATTTACTATTTCTATTCTGAAACCTGTTATTACTGTGGTCAAATGAAAGTTTATTTTGATGAACTTGAAAAAGATCCACTCATCACCATTCATCGTTATGAAATCAGTGTTGATAAAGACGGTCAAGAAGTTGCACGAAAAGTTGAAGATCTTCTTTCAACACCCATTCGTAGTGTTCCTTATGTGATAGTGGGAAGACAATCATTTATTGGGTATAACGAAGGTGTTGTGGAAGGAATTGAAGAAGCCATAGAATTTTCAAAAAACAATTATGTTCGTGATATTGTTGGGGAAATGTTAGGGATTGTTGAGCCTGGTGAAGGAGATGGAAGTATCATCTCTGGAGGTAAGTTTAAATTACCATTTATTGGTGAAGTGGATGCTGCTACAGTATCACTACCATTATTAGCAATCTTCATGGGAACTCTCGATGGATTCAATCCATGTGCGATGTGGGTTTTATTACTACTCATTAGTATGCTTGTGCATGTGAAAGAACGTTGGAAGATGTGGACTCTTGGAATAGTCTTTTTAGCAACGTCCGCCATCATGTATTTCTTCTTCATGTTAAGTTGGTTAAATATCACGTTGCTTTTCGGATCAGTCATTTATTTAAGACTTCTAATCGGAGCGGTTGCGATTGGTGGTGGAGGATGGAACCTTAAAAAAGCACTCACTCAAAAACCAGATGATGGTTGTGAAGTGGTGGATGTTGATCAACGTCGAAAACTATCAAAACGCATTCAAGCGATCACAAGTGAAAAGACATTCTTACTTGCCATAGTTGGGATCATGGGACTTGCGATTTCAGTTAATCTTGTTGAGTTATTATGTTCTGCAGGACTTCCAATCATCTTTACCCAAGTCCTCGCATTAAATGGATTAGATACTCTTCAAACGATTGGTTACTTATTACTTTATGTTTTATTCTTCCTCATTGATGATTTAGTGGTTTTCTTTATTGCGATGAAGACATTCCACTTAACAGGATTATCCACTAAATATTCTAAGTTCTCAGGAATTATTGGGGGGACTATTATGGTCATCCTAGGAATTCTAATGATCTTTAGACCTGAGTGGTTGATGTTTAATTTCTAAACCAGTCATCTCGTGGTATAATTAGCACGGAGAATTTTTATGAACACATTACTAAGATACATCAGAGAATATCAAGAATACATCATTCTTTTTGTGACACCATTTGTCATAAGTTTTGCATTCTTCTTATTGATGGCAATATTCAAAAGAATCTTTAAGAAATTACATTACTGGCATGGTGGCTTATTGTTTGTGGCTGCAGGGATTTATTTCGCCATGCGCTTAAATGGTCTTTCCCCTACAAGTGCACTATTTGTGAATCGCTTTTCATTTTTCCTTATAGTCTTAGCTGCGTTTGTGTCTTATAGTGCTTTTGCGATTACGGCACATGCATTAAGAAAGCGCACATGATTGCGACACTTGATTTACATCATTGCACTAAAGTAGAAGCCAAAAAGCTTTTAGATCATACCTTAGACAATCTTGGGAAAGAGACGACAGAGCTTGTTATAATTCATGGGTATCAAGGCGGTCACGTGATTAAAGATTTAGTGTTAAGTTATCGCCATCATCGGATTGAAAGAGTCATTAAATCAATTAATCCAGGACAAACAAGTTATCTTATAAAAGCAAAGAAGTGATTGAAAGAAAACCATCTGTGTGCTAAAATTCAATAGCACACTTTATGGATGGACGCTTAGCTCAGTGGGAGAGCATCTGCTTGACGTGCAGAGGGTCAGGGGTTCAAATCCCTTAGCGTCCACCATCTTATTTGCGCTCGTGGCGCAATTGGATAGCGCATTTGATTCCGATTCAAAAGGTTGCAGGTTCAAGTCCTGTCGAGCGCGCCATGGTTTTACGTTGTGGGGTTGTAGCTCAGATGGAAGAGCGCTACGCTGGCAGCGTAGAGGTCGAGGGTTCGAGCCCCTTCAGCTCCACCATATTTACGAAAAAACGGTCGAAATATTCGACTTTTTATTTGCTTTTCACACGCATATCACAATGATTGTGTATGATATTTATATACAAGGCAGAATCTAACTTTATCATTTTTCTTCCTTACTCCTAAATCAACCCCCTTGTATCAGCCACCATGTTCAATGGTGGTTTTTTTGATTATTTAGTTCATCATATAAGTTGACATTTTTAAGATTGTTTCATTGGGTCTAAGCGGTATAATGTATCTTTACGGTGGAATTGAGTCCCTTCATTCGCACCTTCACTTTAATAAACTTCTATACAAACGAATAAAGAGGTGTATAATGTTGATAATCACTTTTATCACATAATTTAATCAATTAAATTTAATTAAGATAGATTTAACTAGAATTAGTGTGGGTGATAATGATGAAGTATTAATTTCAATTTAGTATTCTAAGAAATGAACAATTGAATTAAAAGATTGAAAGAATCTTAAAATGATACAGATTAAATGTTTGCCATAAATGTTACTGAATGGTTAATATTGTAAGATTTGACCCATTTTGGAAAATTTTATTCGTGACCTATTGACTGTAATAAGGTTTTAGTCAATCATTTAAGTAACTTAAGAACATTCATCAGTTATTTTTAAGGGAAATAATTGATGATTTATCAACTTCGGCTTCACAGCTTAGGGGAGGTCCTATTGTGGTAGACATAAGAGAAATAGCAAGACTTGCAGGAGTGTCTACAGCGACAGTATCCAAAGTCTTAAACAATTATACTGAAGTAAGCGATGCCACTAAAGAGCGTATTTTAAAGATCGTGGAAGAAGTTGGCTACATACCCAATTCTAGCGCAAGAGCTTTAAGTAGCAAACGCACATGGCTAATTGGCATCGTTTATTCTGAACATTTAAACATTGGTCTTGAACATAACTATTTCTCAGGGGTTCTTGAGGCATTTAAGCGTGAAATTGAAAGTTTAGGCTATGATGTAGTGTTTATTTCTGGTGGTGACATTGGATATTTGAAACGTTGTCAAGTTAGAAACGTAGATGGTGTTTTTGTGGTGACCGCTGATATGATGGATACAGATTTAACAGCACTATTTGATAGTGAAATTAAGTGTGTAACCACAGATGTCCCATACAATTCAATCCCTTTAGTATATTCAGATAATCATCATGGGAGTATGTTAGCCATTGACCACTTGGTTCAATTAGGTCATCGTCGCATAGCACATATTGCGGGTCCACCTTCAACATTAGCCGGATCAGAGCGATTATCGGGCTACCTTGAAGGTCTAAAAATGGCAGGAATTCCTTATGATCCTAATTTAGTGATTGAAGCACCTGAATATGATAGCCAATCAGGATATGAGTGCATGCAGCAGTTGTTAGACTTGCCAAATCCACCTACAGCAGTATTTGCTATGTGTGACTTAACAGCATTAGGTGCTTATCGTGCAATCAGTGAGCGTGGACTAAAAGTTGGAGAAGATGTTTCAGTTATTGGGTTTGATGATATAGAACTTGCGAAACATACTCACCCAACTTTAACTACAGTAAAACAAGATCGTAAATCGATTGGAAAGACCTTAGCTCAGATACTTCATCGACGGATTAATAATAAGCGAGTTGAGGTTAAGACGCTCATTCCAACAAAACTTATAGTTCGCTCATCCACTTCAAGAGTCAAAGATAAATAAGGAGATTTCTCCTTTTTTTCTTTTATTCTCAATATAGTCTTGTAAGCGCTTTACAGCATGATATAATATTTACGAAAACGATTTCGGAGGATGTTAGAATGAAAGATCGTGTTTTAGTGTTTGAAGAGAACTTCGAACAAGATGGCTTACCTAATGAAAATCATTGGGATTATGATGTAGGAGGAAAGGGTTGGGGTAATCGAGAAGTTCAATATTACACCAAGGCTAATCCGGATAATGTCATCATTAAAGATGGCAAATTAGTGATTACAGCGCGTGCACAAGAAATGAAAGGTAGCCCAATTACTTCGACACGTTTAGTAAGTCGTGGAAAACAACATTGGCTTTATGGTCGCTTTGAGATTCGTGCTAAACTACCTGCTGGACAAGGAACTTGGCCAGCGGTATGGATGTTAGGCATTGATGAAGAGAATCATGGATGGCCTCACATGGGAGAAATTGATATCATCGAACATGTGGGTCGTGATCAAGATACTCTTCACTTCAGTCTTCATACTGGTAAATACAACCATCGTGATCGTACTCAGATTACTCATGTGGTCAAGTATAAAGGTGTAAGTGAAGAATTTCATGATTATGCTTTAGATTGGGACGAAGAGAAAATTGCATTTGAAGTCGATGGAGTTGTACAATGCGTCTTCTATAAGAAAGACTATGCAGATTCATGGCCATTTGATAAACCTCACTACTTAATACTAAACGTTGCGATGGGTGGAGGATTCGGTGGACCCATTGACTACTCATGTTTACCAGCAACACTAGAAGTTGAATCTATTAGAGTTTACCAATAAAGCTTTGAATATCAGCTTAGAATTTGTGAAAACACTGTAATTTTTTTGAATGTTTTTTGAAAAAACTCAATCAAGAATTCACATTACTCAAAAAAATCCAGTTTTACTTGTTAGCGCTTACAAATTCGTAAAAAAATGTTGTAAACGCTTTACAAAGTAGTTGAAAACGTTTTCGTACCATGATAATATGAATTTAGAAGTAATCCACAGGAGGGACAAGATGAAGAAGATAATCGTTTTATTATTCTCTATCGTTCTAATCTCTTCCATGTTGACAGGCTGTGCTCCAAGTTATAAACAACTTGACTCCAAAGTAGAAGGTGAAATCACAATCATGCTTTGGTCCGGCGACGGCACTTATATGGAAGATATCGGACGTAAAGAATTAGCACCGGAAGATTTGAAAGGACAAAATAATGCAGCTGCTTATGCGGTCGCAAAAGCTTTCAATCAACTTTATCCAAACGTTAAGATTAATGTATTTGCTAAGAGTGGTGGACCAAACGACAATGGAGTAAGCTGGCAACAAGAGCTAGAAAACTTCAAAGCTGAATATGGTAAATACCCTGATGTTTATGCTAGTACAGATTTAGTTGGAGACATTTCTAGAGGTTTAGTAGCTGACTTGTCACAATTTAAAGATGACCCACTATACAAAACCTTCAACACTTCCGTAATGGGTATGATGAACTATTATGGATTCCAAGCTGGAGTTCCTCAATTCCTACAACCTTGGGGAGTTTACATTAATAAAGCCTTAGCAGAAGACAATAATATTGACGTTCCAGGACCTACTTGGACAATCGAACAATATACAAGTTTTATTGCTAAAGCTGATGGTGTTAATTTCTGGGGAACAATGGACACAGAATTTGACTTTATCCGTACTGGAACTACTACTTTTGAACAACAAATGTTCAACTATAATGGTTCAGGTGCATTTGTTGACGTGAATAATGATCAAGTTAAAGCTTTAATCGACTATATCCCACGTTGGTCTAGAGTAGCTATTTGGCCACAAAGAGACCTTGGTTTAGTTTCTGACGAAGTCATGAACGCTAACTGGTGGTGGTCATTCAAATTCTTTATGGAAAACAAGATTTTAACTAATGGTGGAGATCCTTGGATGATGGGCGACTGTGCTAATCCAGATCCTAACCACTGGGGTGTTTGTAAATCAGCTGACTGGGATATCTATCCTCGTCCATCTACACCTTATCAACCAAACACTGTTGGTGTAGTACTTGACCCTCTAGCTGTTTACAACTACTGTATGCTTGATGGCAATCCTGAATGTACTGAAGAAGAAACAGCTAAAACAAAATTAGCTTATACTTTCGCAGCATTCTGGGCTGGTGATACTCGTTCAATGCAAGCTCGCGCTGATCAAATGTTCTTAGATGGCGAAATTCTAAAAACTGCATTAAATGACTCATTCCCATTAGTTACTGGTGAAGAATTCCAAAAACAAATGGATATTTGGTTCTCAACTCCAAACCATGCAAGATTTAAAGATCCTAACCGTATGCCTGGTTTCCACGAAGTATTACGTATTTGGGAAGCTGGACAATTCTGGGCAGTCTCTGACAAAGCATACCCATGGACTTACAACTTTGAAGGTGCAAGTAGACCAATCCTATACGAATGGTTAAATATGTGGAATCCAGAAGTTGCTGGTGCAAGCCGCACTGATGCTAACTGGGCAGACAATGTTAAATCTAAATTAGGTGATTGGAATACTGCGTTCAACCAACGCTTTGATGAATCTTCAAATGCATTACGCCAAGGATTAATCCAATTCTACGGACGTAAAGCTTCAGATTTCGAATAATTTCATGCGAGACATCTTCGGATGTCTCTTTTTTATTGAATTAACGAAAACGTTTTCTTGTAATCATGTAAGCGCTTTGATAGAATAAGAGTATAACAATCATCATAGAACTATCATCTTTTTTTGAATGTCTATGGTTGAAATATAATGGAGGAAAACAATGACATGGTTTGTTAAAATCTCGATAGTAATGTTTGTAGCTCTATCAACACTTTCAGGGTGTTCACCAACGAATATAAATGAAGTGCCAAGTGAGTTTGCATCACAACAAGCATATCAGCGTTTATCATCTGCATTACGTCAACCAAGAACAACACACTTGGATTTTTGGCGTTTTAATTCGAGTGCTCAATTAGAACAAAACATTGAAGTTCAATTACCTGAAGTGTTCACATTAGAACCTATGGGAACACTTACATTTGAGTTAGACTCGGATAAAGAAGCACAAGCACACCTACAAGCACTTGTACGCGTAAGAGAAAGAACACTCATTAACCCTATCCTACGAGTAAGCATTAATGGTGTCATTCAGTTTCGTGAATCAGCTACAGTAGATGTTGCAATTCGTTGGCGTGATGAATCTAAAAACTTCACTTTAGATAGCTATGGTGATGAATCACTTCCTAATCAGGTTGCTGATAACACTTTTAGATGGTTAGATTTCTATAACAATACCTACTCCACAAGCCGTCCTTTAGGGTACATGTTATCTGAAGGGAAAAATGTCATTACCATTACAAACGTTTCTTCTGATTCTATTGATTTCAGTGCACTTCGTGCGACGACGCCATGGGATCTACCTTCTTATGTTGCACCAAGTCAAGTTAACCAAAATACTCCATTTGAAGAAAAGATTAATGCGATAGCCTATAGTTCAAAAAACTCTTCATTTGTTCGTTTAAGTTCACATCCATCAGTCTCAGTAAGTCCTTATGATCCTGTTGATAAAAAACTTAATATTATCGATGGCTTATCATGGAATAAATCTGGACAAGCTGTAGATTTCGTATTGAATGTCCCAGAAAATGGGTACTATAAACTATCATTCCATTATGTCAATGATAGACCTGATTTCTCTGTATTCAGATCTATTTCAATTAATGGTCAAATTCCATTCAAAGAAGTGGAATATTATGCATTTAAACCTACAGGAACCGCAAAATGGGGTGTTGAAACACTAAAAGATGCGCAAGGCAATCCTTATTGGTTTTATCTTGAAAAAGGAGAACAAACGTTAACTCTTCGTGCTGAAACAGCTCCAATTCAAGCATCATTAGATACACTTCAATTAATGATTGATCATATCAATCAATTTGCTTTAGATATACGAAAAATAACAGGTAAAGAAGTCGACCGTAATCGAACATGGAAATTGACCAGTTTCTTACCTGAAACTGAGTCCGTTCTTGAAGCTTATGAAACATTAATCGAAACTGTCATTGCACAAACAGCAATTTATGCTCCAAATGGTGCTAATTCCACTACGCTTTCTTATTTACAAAAAGCATTATTTAAAATACGTAAAATGAGAGAAAAACCAGATGAACTTCCTCTGTATCTTGATGATTTATATTCTCAACAAGGTTCAGTCACTGAAATGATTGGGATTAGTTTAACTGAACTAGCAAACCAAGCTTTATCCCTCAATGAAATTGCGGTATCAAATGTTGAAACTAGCATGATTGCGGAAGCAAGTTGGTTATCTAAATTAAGTTCAGGAATTCAATCATTTATTGCTTCGTTCACGTCTCAAAAATATGTCGCTAAAAAAGATCCCGAAATGTTAAATGTATGGGTAAACCGCTCAATAACTTATGTGGATACGATGCAAAAACTTGTGGATGCTGACTTTACTCAAAAGACAGGGATTAAAGTTAAAATCTCGGTTATGCCTGATGTGAATAGACTTATCTTAGCCAATGCTGCCAATCAATCTCCAGATGTGGCTTTAGGATTACCGTCCTATATGCCATTTGACTTTGCAATCCGTGGGGCCGCCTATCCTTTGAGTGACTTTGATGACTATTGGAAGGTAGGAAGTACCATGGCTCCAGGAGCATTTGTGCCATATCTTTACGAAGGTCGCTCATATGCATTACCAGAGACACTTGATTTTCATACTTTAATTTATCGTACTGATATCTTTAATGGACTTGATTTAGGAGTGCCTGATACTTGGCAAGATGTACTTGATCTCCTTCCAGAACTTCAACGTTATGGTATGAATTTCTACTATCTCACAGCTGGTGGCGGAAGCTTAAAGTGGTTCTATCAAACCAGTCCATTTATCTATCAATATGGGGGATCTCTGTATGATAGTAGTGGATATCGCTCAGGGATTGATTCACCAGAAGCAGTTGCGGGTATTCGTTTCTTGAGTGAACTCTTTACCACATACTCTATCCCAGAACAAGTTCCATCATTCTACAACTCATTCAGATATGGAACCTTACCAGTGGGAATAGCGGATTTTGGAACATATTTACAAATTAAAAATGCAGCACCAGAACTTGCTGGACAATGGGCATTAGCTCCATATCCTGGAACTATCAATAGTGAGGGTGAAGTCGTTCGTTGGGATATTGTGAACGGAACATCTGGAATGGTGTTTGCGAACACGGACAAACCACAACAAAGTTGGGATTTCATGAAATGGTGGATGGAAACAGAGACCCAAACAAACTTTGCTTACAATCTTCAATCAACCTATGGACCAGAATATGTGTGGTTAAGCGCTAACCTTGAAGCTGTGGCAAACTCACCAATTGAATATGAAGATAAGCTTGTCATATTGGAACAATCACAGTGGCTCAATGACGTACCAAGAACACCAGGACAATATATGCTTGAGCGTGGCATGTCAGATATTTGGAATACGACTGTTTTTGATGGAACACCTGTAAGAATTGCGATTGATAGACAAAAACAAACCATTGATCGTGAGATTAGAAGAAAGATGATTGAGTTTGGTTTCTTAGATCGCAATGGAGAGGTCATTAGACCATACCAAGTCTTCGATGTATTTTGGATTAAAGAGCAAATTGCAAAAGCGAAGGAGCAATAAAAGATGGCACCAATGAAAAAAATATCTAGTGATATTGCTCGTCGATATCAAAATGGAACTTTAGGTGAATGGTTCGCGATTTTTTGGATGTTGCTTCCATATGCATTAATGTTTTCGCTCTTTGTGGCTGTTCCAGTGGCGATAGCCATTGGATTATCACTAACTTACTTTAACTCAATTCAATTTCCAGAGTTTCAAGGGCTACTTAATTACATCACGCTCTTAACTCAAGATGAAATCTTCTTAAAATATGTTTTACCTAACACCTTTAAGTACTCACTTATTGTAGGCCCAGGTGGATATTTCTTGTCTTTCTTCTTAGCTTGGATGTTAGCTCAAATTCAAGTTAAGCCACGTACTGTATTAGCTTTAGCTATCTATACACCCTCCATGGTGGGAGGTGTATTTATTGCGGTAGTTTGGAGAACGTTATTTTCAGGGAATGAAGCTGGTTATATCAATGCTTTACTTATTCAATGGGGTTGGATTACCAAACCATTACAGTTCTTACAAGATCCAGCTTACCTTATGAACATCATGATTATTGTTGGGTTATGGAGTGCTATGGGGATTGGATTCTTAGCTATGTTGGCTGGGATTATCAATACCAATGAAGAGCTTTATGAAGCAGCTTATATGGATGGTATCAAAAACAAACTTCAAGAAGTCATTTATATCACTATTCCTTCTATGCACTCACAAATGTTGTTTGGTGCAGTCATGGCGATTGTGGGAGCGTTTAACAGTGGTTGGATTGGTGTTGCATTATCGGGGTCTAACCCCACACCTCAATATGCGGGGCAGTTGATTATTAACCATATTGAGGACTATGGATTTCAACGTTATGAGATGGGATATGCAGCTGCGATTTCAGTAGCACTATTATTAATGGTTTGGGGCTTCTCCAAACTTGCATATCGCCTATTCTCGGATCGATAAGGAGGAAAAACATATGGCATTTCAAGGCACAAAGATTAATCCTAAGCGATTTGATAAGTCACAGTTGAAGTTCTACTTCTTCTTGATTCCGATGGCATTATTCATGATCTTACCAGTGGTGTATATCATTAACCAAGCATTCAAACCTTTGGATGAACTATTTATGTTTCCTCCACGCTTTTTTGTGATTAAACCAACTTTCCAAAATTTCACGGATTTATGGCGTACTTCCTCCACAACGGGTGTACCGATGACACGTTATTTGTTTAACTCCATCGTGGCAACCTCCGCAACAGTGTTCTTATCAATCATGGTAACCGCAGGTGCAGCGTATATTTTATCTAAGAAGAAATTCAAAGCAAAAAATTGGTTGTTTAGTGTAAACCAAGTGGCGTTGATGTTTGTTCCGATTGCGGTAGCAATTCCTCGCTATCTCATTATTAAACAAACAGGATTAACAGATAATTTCTTAGCTCACATCCTTCCTGCTTTAGCACTACCTGTAGGATTATTTTTAGTCAAACAGTTTATGGATCAAGTACCAGATGCGGTGATTGAAGCAGCACGTTTAGACGGTGCAAATGATTGGCAAATACTTACAAAAATCGTCATACCTTTAGTCAGACCTGCTTTAGCGACTGTAGGGATTTTAACTTTCCAAGTTTCCTGGAATGCCACTGAAGCTTCAGCGCTTTACATTACTAATGAAACATTAAAAAACTTTGCATTCTACCTAAGTTCTTTAACCAATGCTTCAAACTCGATTGCGGGCGTAGGCATGGCGGCAGCAGCAGGTTTGATTATGTTCTTACCTAATTTATTCATCTTTATTGCGCTTCAATCGAAGGTCATGAACACCATGAGCCATTCTGGAATGAAATAGGAGGACAAAGATGACATCACTACTTAAAAAGATTGTTCTCTTCTTCCTTATATTAGGATTTAGTATCACTCCACTTGCGGCGTCTTCCGCAACTTCAAGAACGCGTACATTGAATGCTAAGTATGAGATTGTTTGGACCCAAGATGCTTATTTACCGAAACGTACCTTGACTAATCTTGGTTTAAAATCACCTCAAGATTCTGTGTTTGATGCGCGTGATCATTTATTTATTGCGGATAAAGATAATGCTCGTATTGTGGAGTATGATACGAATACGGATACAGTTGTTCAAATTATTACTCATCCTTTGATGAGAACCCCGACAGGTGTCACTCTCGCAACCAATGGTGATATATATGTCGCCGATCCTGCGGCGGCTATGGTATTAAGATTTTCAAGCACAGGAGAGCTGATTGAAACCTTTGAAAGACCAACCACAGCTTCATTTGGAGATACAAACTATAAGCCCTTTAAAGTAGCAGTGGATAATCGTCGAAACATGTACATTGTTTCTGAAGGAGTCTATAACGGAGTTATTCAACTTTCTAATGCGGGTGAATTCTTAGGATATTTCACATCAAATCGTGTGAGATTAAATCTTGTCCAGATGCTTCAAGACTTCTTCTTTACAGAAGCTCAAAAAGCTTTACTTTTAGGACGTGTTCCAACAACCTTTACAAATGTATATCTTGATAATAAAGGCATTGTTTACACCACCACCATGGGCACAAACATGCATGGGGTTAAAAAACATAATACAGCAGGTCAAAACATGTTTGCGAACCAATATACATGGGGACCTAGTGATTTAGTTGACTTGACCACAGATGATAAAGGCATTATCTATGGGGCATCAAAATCTGGGTTAATCTTTGTCTATACCAATGATGGTCAATACATCTTTAGTTTTGGTTCATCCTATGCGAATTATGATATTGCGGGACTCTTTGATAGCATTTCATCCATATCAGTGGACTCGAAAGGTCAATTATGGGTGTTAGATGGTGAGAAGTCTTTCCTTCAATCCTTTGAACCTACTGAATATGCCTCTCAAATCTACGCGGCAATTAACTTATTTAATCAAGGGGAGTATGAACAAGCCACCGTATTATGGGAGCGTGTTTTAAGATTGAATCAAATGTCAGTCTTAGCTCATAACGGAATAGGCATGAATTACATGTATACCGAACAATATGATGAAGCCATGTTTCACTTTAAGATTGCAGGCAATCGCTTCTATTACTCTCAAGCTTTCTGGGAAGTTAGAAATAAGTGGCTTCAAACTAACTTAGGAAATGTGTTATTAGGAGGTATCATTCTTGCTTTCCTTTTAGCTATAACTCGAAAAGCACGTAGAAAATCAGACTGGTTAAGGCCAGTTAAGAATGTACTTCATAAAATTGCCTCAATCAAGATTATAAGTGATGTCTTGTTTATGTTCGCATTCTTAAGACACCCTATTGATTCATTCTATGATTTAAAAACAAGTCGCAAAGGATCAATCAAAGGAGCACTTATTATCTTAGGACTCTTCTTCCTGGTCTTTATATGGTACATGCTAGGCAAAGGCTTCATATATCAATTAATTGCGATTGAAGACGTGGATATGCAATCTGTGATTATTGGTTTCTTCTCAATTATCTTCCTAGCCATCTTATGTAATTACCTTGTATCTTCAATTAATGATGGTGAAGGGTCATTCACTCAACTTATTAAAATGGTGGCATATAGTTTAGCTCCAATCATGATTATCTATGTGGCTATCATTGGATTAAGTTATGTCTTGACCTACAATGAAACCTTCTTACTACAAACCCTCCAACAAGGTGCAATCCTATGGACTGGAGTAAATCTATACTTGGGGATTCAAGAAGTACATAATTATTCAGTTAAAGAATCTATTCGAAGCATTGTGTTAACCCTTGTTTTCATCCTTATCATTGCATTAGTCTTACTCATTGTGATTATTATGACTGAACAAGTCTATATGTTCTTTGAAGCTATTATTAAGGAGGTGATTCGTAATGTCACGAACTAAAATCATTGTATTATTAATCCTAATGTTGGGATTAACGGTATCAGCGATTATGGCATCAGTATATATCCCAACCTCTCATGACACTGGATTACCACCAGAAACGATCACCTATGATGATCTTCAACCAGATGAGTTTGAACTTCTATATGAGACAGAATACTTAAGTTATTTCTATCGTGAAGATCGAGATATTATCGCAATCAAAGATAAACGAAATGGATATCTTTGGAAAACAGGAATTGATATTGAATTTAATCGATATTTAGAAGAGGCATGTAACTTAGTTCCTGATGAAGAAAAGATTAATTGCGCACCACTTGAAGATCGTTTAAATACCACGTATACAGGGATTGCGAATTCATTACTCACTGTAGAGTACTACGATAATTCATCGTCTATTCGTCGTTTATCCAGTGCTTCTGATGCGGGAGTGACCTCAAGACTTGCCACCGTCAATAACAATCCTAATCATCGCCGCCTTGATGTGAATTTCGAATTATTAAGCATTGAAATCAAAATGCATATTTACTTTGATGATGAAGGAATTCGTTATGAAATCCGTGATGAAGACATTACGGGAACTGGAGTTCGCTCACTTGCGGGAATCATGTTGACACCATTTATGGGGGCATCCGGAGGCGCAAAAGCTTTCTGGGATCCAGAACAATATGCTTATCGACGCATTGTACCTAATCCAAAACTTGATGGATATGTTTTAGTTCCTGATGGACCAGGTGCACTCATCCGTTTTGTGGACCATAACACTAGTTTGACATCGTATAATGGAAATGTTTATGGTGAAGACCTTGCGGAAAGTGATTTCTATTACACACGAGAAACGTCCTACTTGCCATTAAAATCTCCAATGATGCCAGTTTTTGGAATTGCGCATGGAAATCGTCAAGCGGCATTTGTAGCTTACGCAACTTCTGGTGGAGAATACATGAATATTATTGTTTCTCCAGAGCAAAATCTAACTAACTATACCTTTGCCTACCCACGCTTTGAAATTAATAAATTATTCCATCAAGTCTATAACCGTCGTGGAGATGGATACTTCAAACTCATGGACGATCGGAATCATTTTGATATGTCAATGAGATATGATTTTTTAGCTAATGATGGAAAAGAAGATGGTTATCCAGCTGATTATGTGGGAATGGCCTTAAAATACCGTGATTATTTAAAAGCGAATGATGGTTTACCAACCACTACTCGAAGTCGTGGAGATATTCCTATTCGACTTGATTTTGTCATGTCAGATATTAAACGCAGTGTATTTGGATTAGAAGATGTGATTGCGACCACTGCGAATCAAGTGAAAGATATTCTCACTGACATAAAAGATAAAGGAATTAATCATGTCAGTAGTGGATTATTAGGATGGCAACGTGGGGGGATCACTAGTGGACATCCTGGAAGAACAACATGGAAACGAGCGATTGGATCACAAAATGATTTCAAAGCTCTCAATGATTTTGCGAAGTCTATTGGATATGATGTCTCAATGTCGCAAGATTATGTCACAATCCATCGAGATCAAGTGAATTACTTAAATACAGCCGCAAAACACATGAATGGTTGGTATCTAGAATATCGATTAAGAGATACCATGCCAGTGACTTTATTTGGTTATGCACGCCCTTCAGTGAGTGCACGATGGTTACTTGAACAAAGCCAAAAATTATCTCGTCTTGGGTATGATTCACTCACAGTAGAAGGAATTCCTAACATCCTTATGAGTGAATACTCTAAAGAAGGATCTGAAGTCCACAAGACAATTGATTTATATCAATCAACCTTTGAGAAGATGTATGAGAACTGGAGTATTGCGGCTACAACGCCAAATGAATATCTATGGAAATATGTCGATCGATTCCTGCAAGCCCCAGTGTATTCAAGCCAGTTCCTCATTCAAACCGATACGGTTCCTTTCTTACAACTCGTCATCAATAACAACATGGAGATGTTTGCGCCATATTCCAATTTCTCATTCTACACAAAACAAGATGTGCTGCGAATGATTGACTACAACTTATCACCTTCATTTGTATTAACTCATGAACCTTCTTATCAACTTACCTTAACAAACTCTGCGAGATTCTATTCCACAGAATATGTTCAATACCAAGATTTAATTCAATCAATTTATCGTGAAGTCAATGATGCTTTAAAACAAGTGACCCATGCGAAATGGATTGATCGCATTGTGCTTGAGAATGGCGTCATCATGAACGTGTATGATAATAACATGGCCGTCATCATTAATTACACAGAATCAAACGTCAATGTGATGAATACCACAGTGAATGCACAATCTGCGAAAGCCATCATGATGGAGGTTCAACCATGAAAACTAGAAAAAATAAACCAAGCAAATATTTCGAGAAGCAACAAAATCGTCTTGGTTATACCTTCCTCTTACCATGGCTTATCGGATTCTTTATCTTTACACTCTTCCCATTTCTTTACACCGTATATTTAAGTTTTCATAAAGTTACGTTAAATGTCTTGGGTTGGAGTACGTCCTTCAATGGCATTGAAAACTATGTGACCGCATTCTTAAGAAATCCTGATTTTACCCCAGCACTTATCCAATTCTTCCTAACTGAGATTGTGTATGTGCCAACAATCCTTATTATTTCATTTATTCTTGCGCTGTTACTCAATGGTAAGTTTAAGTTTCGAACAACATTCCGCGTTATTTATTTCTTACCAGTCATTGTCATCTCAGGTTCAGTCATGAATCAGTTGATGAGCTCAGGTAATGTTCAGATTGGTAATGTGCGTCGTATCTTTGTATATCAGATTATCGAAAGTTATAGTCCTCAACTTGCGGATGTTATCGTGTTCCTCTTTAATAACTTTGCCTTAGTACTATGGTTTACGGGGATTCCGATTGTTTTATTCCTTAGTGGACTTCAAAAGATTAATACTAACTTATATGAAGCGGCTCAAATTGATGGAGCTACCTCATGGCAAATTCTTTGGAAGATCACAATGCCGATTATTCGTCCTATTGTGCTGGTGGCAGCCATATTCACAGTCGTATCACTAGGAATGTTCCCAATTAATCCAGTGTATGGCATGATTCAAAATGCAATCTTTGATACAGTCGGTGGACTTGGAGTCGCATCATCCTATGCATGGATCTACAGTATCACTATCCTTGTCTTGATTGGCATCATCTATGCAGTCTTAAAAGATAAATCAAAAGATGAATATGTCGTCGATGAGCGTAAAGAACAAGCTGAGAAAGAACAAAAACGCATCAAACGTATGCAACGTAAAGAAAAGTGGCAAAATCTACGACTAAGAAAGGTAGGTGGCAAACATGGAAGCTAAACGACAAAAGTTTGTGTGGAATGAGAGCGCAATTAAAGGCAAACTTATGGGTCATCATATGACCGATGGTTGGATATATCGCTCTGCAGTCTATGTATTGCTCATTGCGATAGCCTATGTCTTCCTATATCCATTATTAAGAATGCTTTCAATGACCTTTATGTCTACTGCCGATCTCATCAATCCTGAAATTGATTGGGTGCCACAATCTTGGTCATTGATGAACTTAAGAGTGGCATGGTCAGTCATGGATATGCCCAATACAATCTTCAATTCATTGTGGTTCTCTGGTTCACTTGCCTTAGCGCAAACCTTTGTTTCCGCAATGACTGGATTTGCCTTTGCGAGATATCAATTTAAGTTTAAAAATTTCTGGTTCTTGATGATTCTCATGTCATTTGTGATTCCAGTACCGCTAGTTTTAATTCCAAGATGGATGATGTTCACAACTGTTCAAAACTTAACAGGATTTAAAATCATTGGAACGTTATATCCACAATTACTCATGACCATTCTAGGTCAAGGGGTGTATTCAGCCATCCTCATCCTCATATTCCTTAACTTCTTTAAGATGATTCCAATTAGCCTTGATGAAGCTGCTCGCATTGATGGTGCAACCTCATGGCAAGTCTTCTTTCATATCATCCTTAAGATGTCAGTGCCCACTATTGCGACCGTATTCTTGTTCTCATTTGTGTGGAACTACAATGAAAGTTATATCACCTCAACCTTTGTCCGCTCCGCAATGAAGTTGATGCCTTTACAATTATCACTCTTTGACTCCATCTTTGAGCGGATGTCAGCAAGTGTTCCAGGAGCTCCTGGAGGACAATTTAGAATTAATGAATCATTTAAGATGGCCGCCACATTAATCACGATGGCTCCTATGATGATTATGTACATCTTCGTTCAGAAACAGTTTGTGGAAGGTATTGAAAAGACAGGAATCACAGGAGAATAAACATGTTGGAAAAAGTTCGTGGTGTCAATTTAGGGGGATGGTTAGTCTTAGAGCGTTGGATGTCAAAGGAACTATTTGAAGGGGTGAATGGAAAAGATGAAACCGCATTCTCCCTACAAAAGCCTTCGGCACATGATTTCTTAAAGCATCATTGGTCTACTTTTATTACTGAAGATGATTTTATCTGGTTGGCAAAACACAAGATAAATTGTGTGCGACTTCCATTTCCTTGGTGGGTATTTGGTGAAGATGAACCATACTTCTCATGCCTACCATGGCTAGACTTAGCCATGGATTGGGCTCATAAATATCAAATTCCTGTACTTCTTGATTTACACACTGCACCAGGATGCCAAAACGGTTTTGATAATGGTGGAATTGAAGGGGTCTTAACTTGGCATCATGACCCAGCTAATATTGAAAAGACCATAGAAGTTCTTGAAAAAGTGGCCGAGCGATATAAAGATCATCCAGCTCTTTGGGGAATAGAAGCACTCAATGAACCTCATTGGACGATTGATATCAATATCATTAAGCAGTTTTATATCGATGTGCATCATCGCTTAAGAAAGATTTTAAAGCCACATCACACCATCGTATTTCATGATTCATTTAGAAATGATGTGTGGGAAGATTTCTTTAAAACACAACCCCTTGAGAATGTCATCCTAGATTTACACTTGTATCAATGCTTTGATGATAAGTTTAATAAATCAAGCCTTGAGTTTAATCTTAAATATCCACTTCAAGAACAGATTGAAGTCATTGATCGTGTATCGAAGATTGTTCGTTGTGTTGTGGGAGAATGGTCACTTGGACTTAATCCGCAACATTTCAAGGATGTTGATCGATTCAATACTCATCTCGCTTTAAGAAGCTTTAGTGCTAACCAACTGCTTGCTTTTGAGCGTGGTTATGGATGGTTCTTCTGGAACTATAAGATTTCATCCGATAGTTTTAATTGGAACTTTAGAAAGCTCGTCGAGGCGGAGGTATTACCCCATGATTTCTCACTTTAAAAAATGGATTAGCATATTATTAACACTTACGTTGATTGCGGGATGTGCTCCAAAACCCATTGAAGTTAATGAAGATGAAGTATTATTTAAAAAGATTGCGCAGCTTGTGCAAGCTGAGCGTAATAACTTTGCGTATGTGGATAGCTTAGAATATACCTTAGGTTCAGTTCTAAGTGGGGGAGGATCTCATCCTACCAGTAATAATGCGGCTGGATGGAGAAATCTAGTCTCTCAATACCAAAAGCAATCCCCAACACCAATCATCTATGGTGTCGATGCAGTGCATGGGCATAATAATCTAAAAGGGGCAACGATCTTTCCTCATAATATTGGATTAGGGGCAACTCAAGATGAGGATCTACTTTATCGCATTGGAGTTGCGACTGGAAAAGAAGTCTCAGCCACCGGAGTTCACTGGAACTTTGCGCCAACACTCGCAGTAGCTCAAGATATTCGTTGGGGAAGAACGTATGAAAGTTATTCTGAAGACCATAATATTGTGTCTTCATTAGGACTAGCTTATATCAAAGGGCTACAATCCACAGGGATTGCAGCCACCGCAAAGCACTTCCTAGCTGATGGGGCAACTAAGTTTAATCCAGATTCGGGATACAAACTAGATCAAGGGGATGCTCCTCTTGATGAAGAAACGTTAAGAAGAATCCATCTTTACCCATATTACGAGGCGATCCAAGAAGGTGAAGTATTAACGGTGATGATTTCCTATAGTAGTATCAATGGTGAAAAACTCCATGGATCTAAATATTGGATTACGGATGTCCTCAAAGGAGAACTTGGTTTTAAAGGTTTAGTCATTAGTGATTGGGAAGCGATTCATCAATTAGAAGGATCTCTTTACCAACAAATTGTCCAATCCATGAATGCAGGGATTGATATGTTGATGCAACCATTTAATTGGAAGTCAGTGGTTGATACCATGTTTAGAGCAGTTAAAAATAATGATATCTCACGTGAGCGTATTGATGATGCGTATGAGAGAGTCATGTATGTTAAGACTCAACTTGGACTTCTTGATAATACCTTTGAAATGGCCAATGAATCAGTTATTAATTCAAATGAACACAAAGCCCTAGCAAGAGAAGCCGTTGCGAAATCATTAGTCCTACTGAAAAATCAAAATCAAGTGTTACCACTTCAAAAAACCGCAAAAATTCTCTTGATTGGTCCAGGAATAGATAATGCAGGTTTAGCAAGTGGAGGTTGGACATTTAGCTGGCAAGGTGAAAATTCAAGTCAAAACTTACCTCAAGCAACGACACTTAAGAAAGCCTTTGAAGCCGTCGCTTCAGCTCATGGTGGGATGATTACCACCGATAGAAGCAAAATCAATGAAGTTGACGTGGTTATTCTAGCCTTGGCTGAACTTCCATACGCAGAAGAAGTCGGGGATGCCACTGATTTATCATTAACTGGGTCGATGATGCATCCTGATAATCAAGACGCCATTAACTTCGCGAAAACAAGCAATAAACCTGTTGTGACCATTTTAACAGCAGGACGTCCAAGACTTATTCATGAAGAACTTAAGGACTGGGATGCCTTTGTCATGGCATGGCTTTATGGAAGTGAAGCCGCAGGGATTACCGATGTCCTCTATGGAGATTTAGATTTTACGGGGAAATTACCATTCACATGGCCAAAAACATCAAATACCGATGTTATCAGTTCGCAAAACTCTCAACGTGATGTGAATCAAATCTTATTTGACATTGGTTATGGATTAAAAACACGATAATAAAAAACAGAAGTTTCCTTCTGTTTAGTCTTCGCTTTGTAGTTTGAAAGTTATGGTTGCGACTCCCTTGCCTTGCATAGGGACGACAATCGTTTGTTGATTTAAGTGAATTAAAGCATTTCGTGATTGGTTGGCCATGTTGTAGACCACCAAGTTCACGCTTTGATCCGGGTTGAGAAATGCAACACTTGTAAAGTTCCCTTCTGCCCTTGTAGAGTCAATCCGGATCGCATCTTGTTGAGTGAATTTACTGAAGTGCGCTAGAACATAGTAATCAAGATTATAGGTAAGTTCTTTTGTTTCTTGATTAATGGTCACCATACCACGAACGGTACTCCGTCCAAATCCAGGGACTACAGGTCCATTATTCTCATCAAGTGCAAAATTCCACATGACATAGGTCTTAGAGTAGTTTCTAAAGACATCAATACCGGTTTTAATAGCTCCAAGGAAGGCTGCTTCAAAAGGAGGTACCCATTCTCCACCAGAAGCTTCTGTGAAGTAAACATCATGATTTGGGAATTCACGTACAACTTCAGACATGGCATTCACTTGACCCCCATAAACATGCCAAGCCACTCCAGAAACAAGTTCGGGTATAGTGCGTAAGATATCTAAAGGATAGTCCTTACGATCCCAGTTGTGATCATAAATGAGAATCTTGGTATCTAGTCCAGCTTTTTGAAAAGCAGGGACAAGACCACGTCGTATGAAATTGGTTTGTTGCATGGCATTCATGCCCATTCCTGGATAATGTGCAGGAACATATAACGGTTCATTTTGAGGAGTAATGGCATAAATATCAAGACCTTCTGCTTGATAGGCTTGAATGAAACGGGCAAAGTATTGTCCATACACTTCATAGTTTTGAGGATTAAGTTGACCACCAATCCAATGATCAGTAGACTTCATCCATCCAGGCGCAGTCCATGGGCTGGCCATAATCTTAATGGAAGGATTGAGTTCTAAAGCTTGTTTAAGTAAAGGGATAATATCTGCACGATCATGATCGATTGAAAAGTATTCTAAAGATTCATCAGTTTCACCTTTTGGACGATCATTATAGGTATACATGGTCCGTGCAAAATCAGAAGCTCCCATCGGTTGACGAATAAAGGATAAACCAATGCCTTCTTCACGATCGAAAAGTTTCTTCATTAAGTCTTCTTTATCTTCTAAGGACAACACCTGATTGATAAGATAAGCCGAAGAATCTGTAAAGGATGCCCCAGAGCCTAAAATAGTTTGAAATTGCTTGTTTGGATTGAGGGTGATATCAAATCCAGATGAGGGTGCGTCTTGTTTTAAAAAGAGCTGAGCATCTTCAACTTGAGTAAAAAGATGTGTCTGATCGACAGTAGACATATACACTGAGACTGGACCTTCAATCGAATAGACTTTGTCGGGTTCACTTGGTTCAGGTGTATTTGGGACACATGCCACCATCATAGAGCTTAAACCTGCAGTTAATAGTTGTTTCATATTCATAGGATTCCTTTACCTTCTGTTTTCAATAATGTCATTCATTTCCACAGCTTGATATACACGAATGTAATCTATTTCCATGGTTGTAGGCCAACCTTCCTCGGCAACACCACGTGCACCACCCCATGAACCACCGACGGCGATATTAAAGATAAGGTGGAATGGAATATCAAATGGCCAATGTTGACTTGTTGGACAAGTGATAAATAAAGAAGGTTTAAATCGATATACAAATTCTCCATTGAGATAATAACGTATTTGATCAGGAAGCCATTCGATTGTGTATAAGTGGAATGTATTACTGACATCATGAAGTGATCGTGAGAATCCTTGTTGGGTGCCATCGATATGATTGTATCGACCAGTATGAACTGTGCCATGAACGATATTTAAATCTTGGACGACATACTCCATGATATCGATTTCTCCCGATCTTGGCCATCCACCATATTGGTTCACGGTTGGAAGCATCCATACCGCAGACCATGATCCTAAAGTATCTGGAAGTTTAGCATACACTTCAAACTTACCATAACGGAAATCACCTTTGTTTTTGCTTACTAAGCGAGTCGAGGTGAAAGCATTCGGACCTCGAGTTTCCTTGCGAGCTTCAATGACTAGTTTTCCATCTTTAACTTCAACATTCTCACCTTTTGTGTAATATTGAAGTTCTTGATTACCCCAACCATGTCCTCCTACATCGTATGACCATTTCTGTGGATCGGGTTCTCCATCCACATCAAATTCATCCGACCAGACAAGTTCATAAGTCAGATCTTCTAAATCATAGGTATAGCCCGTTGATTTACAGTTATTTGGAGGAGTCACAACAGGGGGCTTAGGAGCACATGCTGAGGCTAACAAAAGCAATATTAAAGGAATAGATTTTTTCATAAGGATTCTCTCTTTCCTTCATTATACATAATAATGAGGTCAAAGAAAACGTTTTCAATATGATGGGAACCATCATTTAAATAAATAAATTAATAAGGAGCAACCATGGAATACAATCAAAGTCGTTTAGAAGGATTTGCAGAGTTTGCACGAATTGTTGCGGCAGAAGGGGCAGTATTACTTAAGAATGATCACCAATCTTTACCGATCTGCCACAACGAAAAAGTAGCTGTATTTGGACGTATCCAAAACAGTTACTATAAGAGTGGTACCGGTTCAGGAGGATTGGTGAATGTTGATTACACCATCAATATTCTCGATGGATTAAGACAAAGTGGACGAGTCCACGTGGATGAAACCTTAGCTCAAGTTTATGAATCTTGGGTGAGTGAACATCCGTTTGAAAAAGGTGCAGGGTGGGGTCAAGAACCATGGTCTCAAAAAGAAATGGAAGTTTCACATGAACTTGTTTTAGAAGCTTCAAAGCGAAATGATATTGCGATTGTCATCATTGGTCGCACTGCCGGTGAAGATCAAGATGCACGCAATGAAGAGGGCAGTTACTTACTGACAAGGATTGAACTTGATTTGATTGCGAAAGTCTCAAAACATTTCAAACGTTGTGCTGTGGTGCTTAACGTAGGCAACATCATTGATATGAAATGGGTTGATGAACTTCATGTGCCTGCTGTGATTTATGTCTGGCAAGGTGGCATGGAAGGAGGAGGAGCTGTTGCGGATGTTCTTACTGGAAAAGTAAGTCCAAGTGGAAAACTTGCGAATACAATTTCTTATGAGTTAGAAGATGTCTTCTCAACTCGTAATTTTGGACGTAAAGACTATAACTTTTACCAAGAAGATATTTATGTAGGATACCGATACTTTGAAACGTTTGCAAAGGATCGCGTTCTGTATCCATTTGGATATGGACTATCCTACACAACATTCAATATTGAAGTATTAAATTCACATTACAAAGAACATCGTGTGCTTATTGATGTCTTAGTGACCAATACAGGTCATTGTTCAGGTAAAGAAGTTGTTCAAGTCTATACAAGTGCTCCTATGGGCAAATTAGGGAAACCATTAAAAACTTTAGTGTCCTTTAAGAAGAGTACTTTACTAAAGCCACACCAATCTGAAGTATTATCATTTGAATTCGATCTTAAAGAATGTGCTTCCTTTGATGATAGTGGTGCAACTGGACATCCATATTGTTTTGTCTTAGAAGAAGGAGCATATGACATCCATGTAGGACATAGTGTTCGTCATACTAATAAGGCACTAACCATCAAACTGCCTACTACTGTGGTGGTTGAGAAACTTGAATCAGCCCTTGCGCCAGTTACACCATTTACACGCATTAAACCAGAACTTGAAGATGGTGAAATCCTTCTAACCTATGAAGATGTTCCACTACGAAGCTATGATTTATCACAACGTATGCAAGAGCGACTACCTCAAGAAATACCATATACGGGTGATTTAGGTTATAAACTTAGTGACGTTGCGGATGGAAAAGTAAGTATGGATGCGTTTGTTGCTCAGTTGAGTGATGAAGACTTAGCCAATATTGTTCGTGGAGAAGGCATGAGTAGCCCTAAAGTCACTCCAGGAACCGCATCCGCATTTGGTGGAGTCACTAAAGAACTTCTAGGATATGGTCTGCCTATTGCTTGTTGTGCAGATGGTCCTTCAGGCGTTCGTATGGACTGTGGCACGATTGCGACAAGCTTACCTAATGGAACTTTGATGGCATGCACATGGAATACACCACTGATTGAACAGCTTTACCAAATGGAAGGGAAAGAGTTACTACTTAATAAGGTTGATTTCCTCTTAGGTCCTGGTATCAATATTCATCGTAATCCACTTAATGGTCGAAACTTTGAGTACTTCTCAGAAGATCCATTCCTTACAGGATCAATGGCGGTAGCTCAAACCAAAGGAATGCATTCAGTTGGAGCAAGTGGTACATTGAAACACTTTACTGCGAATAATCAAGAAACAGCTCGTCATGATATTGATTGTATTATTTCTGAAAGAGCACTGCGTGAAATATATCTTAAAGGATATGAAATGGCTGTGAAGCAAGCTAATGCGCGCTCAATTATGACCTCCTATAGTGCAGTCAATGGAATCTGGGCTGCAAGTAATTATGATTTAAATACTACGATTTTGCGCAAACAATGGGGTTTCAGTGGATTTGTCATGACCGACTGGTGGGCCAAACTTAATGATGAAGGGGGACCAGCCACTGTTAAAAATACAAAGGCTATGGTGCGTGCGCAAAATGATGTCTACATGGTTGTAGAGAATGCGAAAGAAAATAGTAATAAAGATAATACCTTAGAAGCTTTAGAACAAGGAATACTCACTCGTGGTGAACTTCAACGTTGTGCTAAGAATATCTGTCATGTGTTGCTTCAATCTGAAGCATTTGCACGTCTTTTAAGAGGTGAGGAAATTGTTGATGATGAGACAACTTCACAGGGACAAGCCAGTGCAAAGAGCATTAGAATTGAGGATGGAACACAAATTTCATTGGATGGAGTAGATACTACATCAGGGAATGAGAAGAGCTTTGAACTTGATGTGGTCGAAGGTGGCCTATATGCGTTAAACTTCAATACACGCGCAAATCTAAATCCATTAGCGCAAATACCAGTGAATGTACTCATTAATGATAAGTTTGTGGCAACCTTTGTGTTTAATGGGACAGACGGTCATTGGATGATGCGTGAGAAGCAATTAAAACTTTCAACAGGCGTTCAGAAACTTACCTTCTCATTCCCGCAAAATGGATTAAATATTCATAGAATTCAATTTAAAAAAATATAATAAAGACTGCATTGCAGTCTTTTTTCTTAAAAAAACTCACTTTGATGAAGTGAGTGTTTGACGATTATTGTTTAGGGGATGTGCTTTGCCTAGTAATGAGGAATGGATCAAATTCCTTTTCAAAAGGTTCCACTCGAAGTCCCTCGACAAAATCAAGAAGTGCAGTGACTCCTTCCTCAGCCATAGATTTCATTGGCTGATGAACAGTCGTTAGTGAAGGGATGAGCATGGCTGCAAAACGGATATCATCATAACCAACAACAGCAATATCTTTTCCGATTGAAAGTTGTGCTTCATCAATGGCTTGATATGCTCCAATAGCCATCATATCATTCGCAGCATAAATCGCATCACATTGCGCATTAATAAGTTCTTTAGCTTTAAGTGATCCTTCATAATACGTGTAATCACTCTCAACAATCATGTATTGATGTTCCTTGAATTGTGCCTCTTGGATGGCTTTCATAAAGCCTTCAAGACGCAATTTACTAAAGGTGACATCCAACGGACCACTGATAAATCCAATTTTCTTGCGACCAATGTCAATGAGATGTTTTGTGGCTAGATAAGAACCAAGCAAATCATTTGAATACACATTAAGTACAGAACTACCTTTAACATTACGACATAAACATAATGTTGGCATCTTGTATTTATTCGCATATTTAGTCAGTTCATCAGTGCCCTCTGCATAATTCATTGATGCACGCAAAACAATCGTTGCGTCAAATCGACGCGAAATAAATGTCTTGTAATTGTTTAATTCTTCCAACGCATCGTTCTCAGAGTTTACTAAAACGACAGTATATCCCCTGTTTTTCGCTATCTTCTCAACTTCAGTAATAAAATCAAGATAGAAAACATTATTGACATCTGGAACAAGTAGACCAATTATCTTGGTTCGTTTTGTCACTAATGATTGTGCAAAGGTATTCGGAACATAGTTCATTGACTTTGCGGTATCTAAGACTCTATTGACTGTCGCGGAAGAAAAACGATGTGGACGATTGGAGAGAACAATTGAAACTGTTGCAACGCTAACGTTGCAAGCCTTTGCAATGTCTTTTAAAGTTACCATCCTTGATCTCCTAATGGTATTGTATCAATCACACAAATTAAACACAATTTATGTTCACACTTATACGTGTAATATTTAACAAATTTGTGAAAATTAGTTTATAATTTGAACAATAGGAGAATGTTTTTACCCAGTAAGGAGTCAAAATGAGGAAATTAACCACTATTCACTTAGGTTTAATAGGGTTTGGGGTAGTACTAAATATTGTGTTGGCACAGATTCCGATGCAGCTTCGCTTACCGATTTTTCTCGATGTTATTGGAACTATTCTAGTGGGTGCTCTTGCGGGGCCTTGGTTAGGCATGCTTACAGGACTCTTTACAAACATTATCTTAGGGCTACAAAATCCCATTTGGTTTGCCTATGCTATTGTGCAAATGGCTATTGGATTGAGTGTCGGTTATTGTGCCATCAAAGGAGCATTTAAGTCTTATTTTGGCTTAATCATCGTCACTATGGTGGTTTGGTTAGTGACTCAGATCACTGCAATCCCTATTACTATTTATATCTTTGGAGGAACTTCAGGAAGTGGTTCAAGCTTTATCACGTTGTATTTACTTGCGGTAGGTCAAGGATTGCTTGAAGCTGTTATTACGACCAATATCATGACAGAGTCAGTTGATAAAGTGATTTCAGTCATCCTTGCGTATGGTATGATTAAAGCACTTCCAAAGCGCTTGTTATATCAATATCCATTAGGAACACTTTATATTCCTTTAGAAAACTAATGTTCCATGATTAAGGCTTTTAAACCCAGGAGTTCTATGAAACTTAAAAACATCCATCCAAACACAAAACTAATGACTGCATTCATGCTTATCGTGTTAAGTTTTGTGTTTGATGCTCGCTTTACTTTTCTTTTCATTATTCCATTATGTGGTCTTATTCACTTGACTCATCATTCATTAAAAACATGGTGGATATCATGGTCTTTTGCTTTACCATATATGATGATGTTGACCCTTATCTCGGGATTTACATTTCAAAGTAGTCAACCTTTATGGTTCAGTTTTGGATCATTTGGTTTTAATTCAGAAAGTTTGATGTATGTCTTAATGAGAGTGAAATCCATCATCGCTCTCATTTTTCTGATTTCCACCATCGTCGTTCACACTCCACAAGAAGATATCTTGGCTGCATATCCAACTCCTTCATGGAAGGCTTCGATTGCATTTTTGATCACTTCGGTGTTAGTGAACTTACAAACTTCACGAAAACAAGCAAAAGCAATCATGATTGCACAACAAACACGGGGGGTAGTGACACAAGGAAGCATAATTAATAGAATACGAAGTTTATGGCCGCTTATGGTGCCATTAGTGATTCGTAATATGATGATGAACCAACAGCGACAACGTACTTATCTCGTAAGAGGGTATGATATTCAAATGTCACAAACACTTCTTCACCCATGCATTAAAACGAAGAAGGAGCAGATGTTTGAAATGCTACTTGTTTTACTAACAGGAGTGATTCTTGGGTTCAAGGTGTTCTTATGAGTTTATATAAATTGAATGATGTGTCATTTCAATATCATGGAGCAAAAAAACTTGCATTAGAAAACATTAATATGACAATCCAAAAAAACGATTGTATTGTGATATGCGGACATGATGATGCAGGAAAATCTACCATGGGAATGATACTTAAAGGTCTGATGCCTCACATCAACTTGGGTACCTTAAAAGGGGAGATATTATTTAATCATCAACCACTCTCCTTATTAAGCCTTAAAGAACAAGTTCTCAAGATAGGGTATCTTTTCACTCATCCAAATAGTCAGATGTCCATGTTGAAAGAGACAGTATTAGATGAGATTGCTTTCTCATGTGAGAATCTCAATTTTGATCGTGAGGAGACCCTTTTTAGAGTTAAAGCCATGGCGAGGTTATGTGAGATTACACCATTGTTACATTCTACACTAGAATCTTGTTCACTTGGGATGCTTCAAAGAGTAGCGCTTGCATCCATGCTAGTATTAGATCCTGATGTCATTATCTTTGATGAACCTCGTGTTCATCTTGATCAAGCAGGGCAACAATTCTTCATAAAACTTTGTCAAGATCTTAAAAAACAAGGTAAAACGCTAATTATTCTAGATCATTCATTAGTTCCTTATCATGAGATTGCTGATCAAATCGTTATACTCGAAGCAGGAAAGATTGTCCATAATGGACCTGTGGATGAAATGATTAACTCTCATTATCTTCTTGATCATCATATTCATCACCTTGTCAATGATGTTGTGACAACATCACAAGGTGTTTATACCATTGAAGAGGCGACAAGAATACTAGCAGGGAGATTAAAGTTATGATTGAGATCAAAGAACTTTCTTATACATATCCTAATCAATCAAAAGGAATAGATCACCTTTCAGTACTTATCCCAAAAGGCACTACCTTAGGAATCATTGGGCGCAATGGATCGGGTAAGAGCACACTCATACAATGCTTAGCAGGAATTCTAAAGCCACAACATGGCACCATCAGTGTTGATGGTGTTGACTTAGAATGGAAAGATATTGCCCAAAGAAGCAAAATCTTAAGTAGTGTATTACAGTTTCCTCAAGATCAGTTATTTCAATCAAGCATTGAGAAAGAGATTATATTCACATTAAAACAAAACCATCCACATGATTGGAAACAGAAACTAGAGGACATTCTTGATTTATGTCAACTCACTCACCTTAGACATCTTCATCCCTATGAAGTTTCTTATTCAAAACAGAAGCTTGTCTTACTTGCTTGTGCATGTGCTCGACCTCAAAATATTATTCTCATGGATGAGATGTCTTCAGGACTTGACAACTTATCGCAACAAGTCGTTGGAAACGTTGTGGATTTCTTGAAAAATGCAGGCAAAACGATTATTATGGTATCTCACGACATAAACTTTGTCGCTGAGCATTGTGATCAACTTATGATGATTCATGAGAATCAATGCCTATATAGTGGGGGTATAAAAGATGCTATGGCTCAAGAATCACTTTTTAATCAAGTGCATATTGAGCTGCCTGACATAGTGAAACTATGTAAAGCATTAGATTTACCTTATTGTACTACACGCCAAGAATGGATAGCATTATGGACAAAAAAATGATTTTTGGAATATTTATTGCACTATGGATTCAATTTATCGCAACTGTGGAAATGAGCATCGTGATGCCATTAGCCCCATTTATTGCGCAAGCCTATGGTATTGAAGCAGTTTATGCCATACTCCTCAATATTGGCTTTGCGCTTTTTGGTGTACTTGCTCCTCTACTGGGTTATAACGCAGATAAGTATGGCATCAAAAAAATGCTTTTAGGAGCACTAAGTTTATTTGTGTTAGGATCAATGATGGTGGCCAGTGTTCAAAACATTACAGGATATATCATGGGTCGCTCATTACTTGGATTGTCGTTCTTTACGATTCTTGGAATGACACAAACCTACATTATTAAAACAGCCCCACACCATGCAGGTCCATTAAGTGGAATGCATCGTATTGTCTTTGCCTTGGGTGTCTTTGCATCCCCGTGGTTAGGACAAGTGCTTGTGACTTCGGGTTCATTGCAAATTCTATATAACATTCTTAGTATTATCGGAATAATAACCTTAGCACTCACAAGTTTTGCCCATGAGATACAAGATCTAAACACACAACGATCTTTAAAAGATTTACTTCACACTTTAAATCAAAAGGTTGTTATTGGTTGGTTAGTGGCGGTATTCTTTAATGCATTACCGGCGATTTTCTTTTTTAATTATCTCAGTATTTATCTTAATGAATTAGGTTGGACTGGACAAGCCATCACTCAACAATACACGTTGACGGCCTTTGGAAGTGTCTTAGGGGGAATACTTATAGTGTTCATCACTTCGAAGTTTAAATTGTCTTCATTACTAAAGGTATTCCTTTGGATTCCTGCCATCATGCTTGCGCTGTTTATTTCCCAGGACATGATGTGGTATCCTATCTTAGGATTATCCTTTGGGTTATTTTTCGATGCAACATGGGGAATGGTATTCCCTTATGCAAGCACACTCGTTCCATATTATGCTGCTACTTTTCTTACATTGATATCCTTAGTCATGGCCTTTACCAATGTGGTTACGACCTTAGCAGGAGCATGGGTTTATCAACTGGGTGGATTCTCACTTATGATTTGGATTTGTGTCATTGGTGGTCTTCTAGGTGCAAGCATCCAAGTTCTTATTATCAAACAAAAAAGCGCGTGAGCGCTTTTATTCGACGGTGACTGATTTAGCTAAGTTTCGTGGTTTATCAACATCACATCCACGAAGCACGGCTGTATAGTAAGCAAAGAGTTGAGTGATAATGATGCTTACAAATGGCATCACCCAATCTTCAAGACTTGGAAGATTTAAGACTTCATCATACACATCACTTGAGAGTGGTGTGTTTTCTTTTTTGATGACTAAGACTTTAGCTTTACGAGCTTTAACTTCTTTAATATTTGAGATAGTTTTCTCAACAATATTATCTGAAGTGGCAATCGCAATCACAGGAACATCATCAGTAATCAATGAAATGGTTCCATGTTTGAGTTCTCCTGCAGGATAAGCTTCGGAGTGAACATAAGAGATTTCTTTAAGTTTGAGTGAACTTTCTAATGCAACATGATAATCCACTCCACGACCAATAAAGAATAAACTACGAGCATTCATGAATAATGATGCATGGTGTTGAACTTCATCTTTCTTATCAATCATGGGTTGAATATGATGAGCAACATCCAGTAACGTTTGAACATGACGCTTCACATCATCAAGACTTAATGTCTCTCTATATTGTGAGGCATATAAAGATAATGCAGCAAGTAACGCTGATTGCACAAAATACGCTTTTGTACTGGCGACCGCAATCTCAAGACCTGCATGAGTCATTAATACAATATCAGCCTCACGAGCAATCGAAGATCCAACCACGTTGACAATGGCCATGGTTTTAATGCCATTTGATTTTGCCAAGCGAAGCGCAGCTAATGAATCAGCTGTTTCACCTGATTGAGAGATGATAAGTACTAAATCATTTTTATGAAGTAGTGGATCACGATATCTAAATTCAGAAGCCACATCCACATCAACACTAATGCGTGCAAACTTTTCAAAGTAATATTTTCCTAACATCCCAGCATGCATCGCAGTACCACATGCAACCACATGGATTTTATTAATGTCATTAAAGAAGTGATGAGGAATCTTTTCTTCACTAAAATCAAAGAGGTCACCTTTAAGACGAGGATTTAATGTTTTTAAGAAAGCTTTAGGTTGTTCATGAATTTCCTTCAACATGAAATGAGGGAAACCTTCTTTTTCAGCGGTTTGTTCATCCCAATCGGCCACATTAATCGTTTTTGAAACAACTTCCTTTTCTTTATTTAACACCACTACATCGTGTTGGGTAATGATTGCAATCTCATCATGCTCAAGAAGCATGTAACGTTTTGTGTACTTAAGTAATGCCGTCATATCAGAGGCAATGAAGTTTTCCTCTTCACCTAAACCAATAAGGAGTGGAGAGTCATGACGAATTGCATATAACGTATTTGGATGATCCACAAACATCATGCCTAAAGCATAGGAACCACGAATCTTCTCTAATACCTTTAATATCGCCGCAATAGGATCTTCCTTTTGAACGTAGTAATAATCTAATAACTTAGCTACTGCTTCTGTATCTGTTTCTGATTCAAAGGTGTAACCTTTACGAATCATACGTTCTTTAATTGCAGCATAATTTTCAATAATCCCATTATGTACTAATGAAACACGAGCACTTCCATGAGGATGAGAGTTAATATCACTTGGCTCTCCATGAGTGGCCCAACGTGTATGCCCTATTCCGACATGAGATGAAGCATACACATCAAAATTAACTTTTGAGACCATATCCGCAATACGGCCTTTTGTCTTTTCAGTTAGAATTTGGTTTTCTCTAAATAAAGAAATTCCAACAGAGTCATAACCTCTATATTCAAGTTTTGATAATCCATTAATTAAAACATCAGTGGCCTGTCGATGACCAATATATCCGACAATTCCGCACATAAAAAAATGTCCTTTCATTGCATTGCCCTATGATATTGTGGATTTGACCACGGGCTATCGAGTATGCATCCCGAAGAGGCATCCGCCGAATATTTCGATACTCCTCTTTCCTCGTCACTACATTAGTCTGGCGCTTGATTCAATTGTACTAAATTAGGTTCTCCTTTCGTATGTTAAGAATATCACAATAACCCCTTAGTTTCAATGTGGCTAAAACGTGTAACCTTCGATATTTTAACTATCTTTTCCAGGAAGTCTTATTAAAAATGTTTTACATCCTTTTAAAATTGTGTATAATTTATAAGCACTGCACCAGTGGCGGAATTGGCAGACGCGCACGCTTGAGGGGCGTGTGGGAGACCGTATGGGTTCGAGTCCCATCTGGTGCACCATTGTACTCAACATAGCTCACTTCTCATGAAGTGAGTTTTTATTTATCCTTATAAAGAATCAATAACTCATACCCTACTGATCATAATCCTATGATAAGATGTTGTATATGAACCTATCCATGACCTCAAAACCAGCTGCAGCCTTTATCCGATCATTAATTCGTTTTTCAAATGTGAAGGCTCGATTTAAGACTGCTCATTTATCTAGGTTGTACATTCAATCAAAAGGACAAAAGCATAATCAAGATTATCCATTACCAAGCGTTTTAAACTTTAAATCTAAAATTCAAATTTCATCTTTCAATGAAAGACCTTATATAGTATTAAATTCACAGGCGAATCACTCAAGTATTATGATCTATCTTCATGGTGGAGCATTTGTAGAACCACTTCAACCAATGCACATGCAATTTTGTGATCGTATTTCGTATCTAAATGAGATTTCGATTTTTGTTTTGACATATTCGCGTTTACCTTATTCCAATGCACACAACACACTTGAAGAACTGAAAGAGTTCATGATTCATATTCATCAAACCTATCCATCAAAATCAATTGTTTTAATGGGAGATTCCGCAGGAGGATGGCTTGCTTTATCACTTGCGAGCATACTTAAAAAGGAACTAAACATTAATGTTAAGGATCTAATTCTTTTATCACCATGGTGTGATCTGAGTATGAAGAATAAAGATTTGAGATTTGAAAAGCTTGATCCAATTCTTAGTCATGAAGGACTACAAACGATTGGAGAGATGTGGAATCAAAAAGAACATCCCAGTGGATTTAATTTAGATACTTCAATACTCCAGATGCAAAGGCTTCATATCTTTACAGGGACCCACGAGGTATTCCTTAATCAAGCAAAGTCTCTTGTGAATTTAGCTCAGTCACAAGGAATCAGTGTAGAATATTTAGAAGCTGAAGGCATGTTCCATGATTTCATGTTCTTTCCTTTTAAAGAATCTAATTATGTCCTTCAAATCATTGATAAGGTTATTAGTAACTAAAAAATACTCACCTGTTGGTGAGTATTTATTTTAGCGTTTACGACGAATTAAGTTAAAGATCCATAGACCAATGAGGTATAACACCCCAGCAGCCGCAAGAATCATGGCGTTGACCATGAAGATGAGATCATCCCATCCATTAGTATTAGGTCCTACAAATGACCAGAATGCCGCTAGCAGAGCTAATGCGAATAGAATATAAGCACCATAGATAAGCTTAGTGACTTTGAACTTGGTAACGACGAAGACGACGAGCGCGGTAATGAAACCGAATGCTAATGCTAAACCTAAAATTCGTAGAGTTGTATCCATATTTTACAGGATCCTTTCTTAGCCTTTAATGAGGCGTTTAACAACAAACCATGTCGTTCCATAACCAAGTAATGCAGCAGTTGAGAGGACTACCATAATCGTATATCCTATACCAGCATAGACATTGTCAGGATCGAAAGTAAATAACATCATGAAGAAGAATAGAATGACACTGGATATGATGAACACTCCGCTCATTAAACTGAGACTAAAGCGTTTGTTTAAAGCATAGTTGACTGCGAAAAGGCTTGCTCCAACCACACCACTGATGAATAAAGGCATGAATAGTTCCATGAGTTCCTCCGTGAAAGGTGATTTGATTCCTTTCGAATGAATTGTATCATATTAAATAATACAGTCAAGACATTTAATACAAAAAGTTTAATTTTTTGTGTTTTTTTGTGTTTTTTTCCTATTTCATGTGAAAACTTGACCTAAATTAAACATTTTAGTCTAGAAAATCACATCGAAATAAAAAAAGATTAAGTTCAGTCACTGAACTTAATCCTTAATCATTGTATCGTATTGGTTTAGTGTGAGAAACTATTTCTTAAAAACACCTTTGACTAAAAACCATGTTGTTACATATCCAAGTAATGCGAATACAGAAAGAATAAGCATAATAAGATAACCCAAGGATGCAAAAGAATTTGATGGGTCCGGGACATACATCATGGCAAAGAAACCTAAGACCACAATGGCTAAACCATAAACACCAAAGACATAATCAAACTTAAACTTGAAGTTTATAAGATAGAATAGCCCAAAGAGTGCTGCTCCAATCACAAAACTGACTAACATAGGAATAGGCATAGGACCTCCAAGGTTATGAAAACCTTATTTTTCTTTATTGTATTGTATTTTAATCAATTACACCAATGATTTACGCGAAGGTTTTGATTATTTTCGTAAAGAATAGAATTCCCTTTTCAAAAGAATCTAAAGATAAACGTTCATTATCCGCATGAACGGTATGACGATCCTCTTTCATACTTTCAAATGGACAAGCGCGAAATACGTGATCACTAATCTCGTGCATGTATCGTGCATCGGTTGCAGCAACCATGAGTGAAGGTACAACTAAGCTCATAGAAGGGTAGACACTTTGTAGACATGAGACGACGTCATCAAACACACCATCATCCAATCGTGAGATAGGAGTTGGTTCATTCGCAAAGTCCACTTCAAGTCGTACATTGGACCCTTTGACATTGTTAAAAGCCTTTAAAATATCTTGACTTGTTTGATGTGGAGCAATCCTCACATTGAGATTCACAAGTCCAACTTGAGGAAGAACATTCATCGATGAAGCACCACTGACCATCGTCATTACCGCAGTAGTTCTAAAATGTGCGGCTAGTTTTGGATCTTGAAGACAATCGTTCAAAATAAACCATTTGAATATTTGAGGATAGCGATAATATAAACTATGTGGAAAAGAGGCAAATGGTGCGCATGCTTTAAACATTGCGACGGTAGCCGGATTAAGAACAGGTTTGAATTTATGAGTTTCCACATGAACTCCTAGTTTCATGGGTTCCACTAGAGCACTGTGTTTTGGAGGAGTTGATGAATGTCCCCCAGGATCATTCACAATCGCTCTCACATCCATGTAGCCTTTTTCTCCAATTCCTATGAGCGTTAAATCTTGATTCACATGCAGTTGTTCTTTAGAGATATAATTCCCTCCTTCATCAATCACAAGGTGAAGTTTAATCCCGCACGATTTCAAATGATTCATCATTGCTTCTGCTCCAGAATCAGCTTCATCACTTCCCGTTTCTTCATTATGCCCCATCATAATGTACAAATCTTGATTAAATTTGTAGCCTTGTTCAAGGAGTCGCTCAATGGATTCAAACACTGCGATTAAGTGACCTTTCATATCAAGAGCTCCACGACCATAAATGTAATTATCTTGAATGTGTCCTGAAAAAGGAGGTACACTCCATGTGGATGAAACAGGAACCACATCGTAGTGCCCCATCAGTGCGATAGGATGAGTGTCATTTTCTCCTTTAAAATGGAAGAGATGGGTATGTTGATGAAACCTTGTGATGTGTGCGTGTTTAAAGATTAGGGGATAATGAAACTGTAGTCTCTTTACAAAACCTTCAAATACAGCACTATCCATGAGTGAGCGCTGGCTATAGGATATGGTAGGAAAAGATAAGGCATCTTGTAGGGCTTGAATACTACGGTTCATAGTAAGGTTCCTTTCACAACTAAATGAATAAAGTTTACTTTAAAGCTGGATTCAATACAAGGGTATTAGGTTGTTTTTAAGTGAGCTATCCATTATAATACATGCGGAAGTTAAAAGAGGTGACGTATGTTTAATGAATTATATGGATTAGGGTTTTTACTCATCCATTTCACATTAGTTATGGTAGCTTATAAGATGTTTGGAAAACTAGGATTATTCGTATGGATTGGAGTTGCATCCGTACTTGCGAACATACAAGTGCTTCAAGGGATTGAATTATTATCATTACAAGCTACCCTAGGGAATACATTATATGGATCAATCTTTCTTGCGACAGATATTTTGGTTGAGAAGTATGGAAAGAAAAGTGCTCAAGGTTCAGTATATATTGGATTCTTTTCCATACTTTTTTTTATGATTACGATGAATCTTGCCTTATGGTTTACTCCTTTAAATGATGAGTTTGCCTTGTTAGTGCATGATGCCTTTAAACTAATCTTTGGATTTTCAGGACGTATTGTATTAGGAAGTTTAGTGGCTTACTTCATTTCTCAATCCATTGATATTCGTTTATATTCATGGATTAAATCAAAACTACCTTCTGATCAATATTTATGGTTAAGAAATAATGGATCTACACTTGTTTCTCAGTGGGTGGATACGGCCATATTTGTGCTTATTGCATTCTTTGGGACTTCATATTCACTGATTGAAATTATGATCACAACGTATGTTTTAAAAGCCATCATTGCATTGCTTGATACCCCATTTGTGTATCTTGCGAAAAAGATTACTCCATTAAACTTTGTGGAATAAGGCGAAAGCCTTATTTTCTTTTGTCTTAAAAAGAGTATAATCAATTTCAAGGAGATTTATTATGTCAACTTTACCTTTATTAGCCCAAAAGTATTTTGAGACAATCAAAGCACTTCGTCATGATATTCATGAAGAACCAGAATTAGGATTTGAAGAGTTCAAAACCGCAACCAAAGTCAAAGCTTTTCTTGATTCAATCGGAGTCCCTTATCAAGATCAAGTGGCAATCACTGGAGTTGTCGCAACCATTAAAGGAAAATATCCAGGGAAAACCATATTACTTAGGGCAGACATGGATGCTTTAGCACTCGATCAAGATCCATCACATTCATTAAAATCAAAAGTCCAAGGGAAAATGCATGCATGTGGACATGATGGACACACAGCAGGATTATGTTTAGCCGCAGCTCTACTCAATGAATATAAAGATCATATTCATGGTGAAGTAAGATTGATGTTTCAACCGGCAGAAGAAACTTTAGGTGGCGCAAAACCGATGATTGATGCGGGAGTCACAGAAGGTGTAGATATGGCTTTTGGAGCTCACTTATGGGGTTCACTCAAAGAGAATCATGTGCAAGTGAAAGTGGGAGCAATGATGGCAGCTCCTGATGCTTTTAAGATTGTGGTGAAGGGGCGAGGAGGTCATGGGGCTATGCCTCACATGTGCATTGATCCAATTGTGATTGCTTCCTCAATTGTTGTGAATGCACAGTCCATCATTTCTAGATCATTGAATCCACTTGATCAAGCTGTACTTACGTTTGGACAAATCCATGGTGGGAGTGCCTTTAATGTTATTCCTAATGAAGTGACATTAATCGGAACGATTCGTACTTTCTCTCAAGAAGTGAGAGATTTAATACCTAAGAAACTTCACGATTTAGCTTCAGGCATCGCAAAAGGATATGGCGGCGATGTTGAG
This sequence comes from Erysipelotrichia bacterium, assembly GCA_018333955.1. Lineage (GTDB taxonomy): Bacteria > Bacillota_I > Bacilli_A > Erysipelotrichales > Erysipelotrichaceae > UBA6182. The sequence continues at coordinate 70,540 of JAGXSD010000030.1, read as the reverse complement.
TTCATATATGAACCAAAATATCCAGTGTTAATCAATGATGAACTCGCGGTCCATCATAGTGCTGCTTCATTCAAAAAGATTGTCGGAGATGACAATGTGCATTATCTAGAAGAACCTAATATGGGGGGAGAAGATTTTGCCTATATCTCTCAGGTCGTTCCTTCATCATTTATCTATGTAGGGATTAAGAAAGATAAAGATATTATCCACCATCATCCATCATTTGCTTGGGATGATCACAACATGATTCCGCTAGGATGTGGATTGGCACAATGTGCCTTGGATGCATTAAAATAAGGACTTAAAAAGCTAAATCGAATCGATTTAGCTTTTATATTGCGATAATAGTGAAGCAGCTTCTTCATCGATGATGAGTGTTACATCGGGATGAGTTTGAAGTATAGAACCTGGACAAGACTCATGAATTGGACCCTCAACCATGGCTTTTATGGCATGAGCCTTCTTCTTTCCAATGGCTAATAACACAATTTTTTTGGCTTTAAGAATATTTTGAATACCCATACTAATGGCATGGGTCGGTACTTCCTCAAGCGTATTAAAGAAAATCGCATTATCTTGACGAGTACTTTCTTTGAGTTTTACGACATGGGTAACACTTTCAAAAGGAGTGAATGGTTCATTAAATCCAATATGACCATTTGATCCGATACCTAAGAGTTGAATATCGACATGATATTGATCCAGGGCTTCATTGTATAGTTTACATTCTAAATCTAAATCATGAGCCAAACCATGAGGAATATGTGTGTGATGAAGTTGAATATCAACATGATCAAACAATTGTGTTTTCATAAAATACGCGTAGCTTTGTGGATGAGTTGAATCCATCCCTACATATTCATCAAGATTAAATGTGGAAACATCCTTAAACGATAGTTCTTTGTTTTGAACTCCAAGAATAAGTTCTTGGTATAAAAGAATAGGACTAGACCCCGTTGCAAGACCTAAAACACTATGAGGTTTAGTATGAAGTTGATGTTTAAAAATTTCATAAGCCTTTAGTGCAACATCATGGGCATTTAGACATCGGATAATATTCATGATTAATTTCCTTCATTTTTAAAACAGCATGTTCCTAATACATAAGTGGCCATGACGTGATATTGATCATCAAGAACCACTAAATCCGCATCATATTGATAGGCAATTTTGCCTTTTTTATGGGACAGACCTAACAACGATGCAGGGTTTAAGCTGGTCGCATTAATGGCATAATGCATGGGTACTTGTGCATATTCCACAAGATTTCTTAGTCCTTCATTCATCTTTAGAGTACTTCCTGATAAGGTATTCGTGCCTTTTAAGTAGGCACTTCCATCGGCTTTAACTTCAATCTTTTGTCCTCCAAGTTCATAATCTCCTTGAGGATGACCTTTAACACTTAAGGCATCAGTAATAAGGATGTTATGAAGCGGTCCTTTCGCAAGCATGAGGGTATAGATGGCAGGCCACACCACATGATTGCCATCCCCGATGATTTCACCATATACTCCTTGAAGTCGATGTGCTGCTCCTGCTAGATTGTAACTACGATGATGGAGGCCACTCATCCCATTAAAGACGTGGGTCATACTGGATGCTCCATGAGCCACCGCAAGATTGGCTTCATCATAGGTTGCTCCTGAGTGTCCCATCGACACGGCGACACTGAGTGCTTTACAGTGCTTAATCAGTTCAAAATCATGATCAAGTTCAGGGGCCATGGTGATGATTTTAATAAGATGATTTGAAGAAGCATAAAATTCATCAAATTGCTTGATGGATGGGGGGATGATGTGTTCATATGGCTGTGCTCCCTTATAAGCTGCATTGAGAAATGGACCTTCAAGATGGATACCCACAATGGATGCTCCTTGAACTTTTTCATTCGCAACACTAGCCACATTCTTCAATGCTTTATTAAGTACATCTCGATGTTGAGTCACTGTGGTTGGACAAAAAGAAGTCACGCCTTCATTCACAAGTCCTTTCATCATCGCTTTTAATCCTTCAGGATCCGCATCATTGGTATCAAAACCATAGGCTCCATGAATGTGGGTATCTATAAACCCAGGCACTATACGATAATTTCCATAATCAATATCGGCTAAGAATTCATTGTAAGGTGTAATCTTGATAATTTGATGATGGTGAAGATGAATTTGAGCAGGAATGAACTGTTGATTAATCCAAACTCGTAGGCTTTGAATAATCATAGACACCTCTTTCTATGGTATTATGTACTTAGTAATTTAATCATATCATAGATTAAAGTCTTGTTTGACTCACTCATTGATGTGTGAATAACTCAAAATGAAACTTGGTAGAATTTTCATTAAATTTCAATGTTTGTGAAATAAAATGCCACCTCCCAAGTGAGTTCATGTTTAATGTAACGCTTTCAGAATAAAATGCAATCTTCATTGAGTAAAGTATAAATAATCCCAATATTTTTATAAAGAAAGAGGGAACCATGATTATGAACGAACCTTCCAAAGAATTACGTCTTGCGGTATTAATTGATGCGGATAATGTCCCATATGCTAACATTAAAGGAATCTTAACTGAAGTCGCTCGCTACGGTACACCAATGATTAAGCGTATTTATGGAGATTGGACTAAACCTAATTTAAGTGGGTGGAAACCTGTGCTTCTTGAACATGCAATTACCCCAGTCCAACAATATGGTTATACGAGTGGAAAGAATGCGACAGACTCGGCCATGATTATTGATGCTATGGATATCCTTTATGGGAATACCGTTGAAGGATTTTGCATCATCTCTTCTGATTCCGATTTCACTAGACTTGCGATAAGAATTCGTGAGGCAGGAAAACGTGTCATAGGGATGGGGGAAAGTAAAACACCTAATCCATTTATTGTTGCATGTGATAAGTTTGTCTATATTGAAGTCATTGATAAAGATGAACTTAAGAAATCAAATAACTCAAAGATTAAATTTACTGGAGAAGTCAAAGAAAAACTCATTAAGTCTTTATCCGAAGCGATTGATGATGTGGCTGATGAAGAAGGCTGGGCCTTCTTAGGTGATGTGGGGAATCACTTGATTAAGAATAATCCTGACTTTGACTCACGTAACTATGGATTTATGAAGTTGACTCATCTTGTGAAATCCTTAAAAAACGGATTCGAGATTGATGAGCGAAAGTATCCAAATAATAATACACGACACGTCTACATACGTAATAAGGTGGCTTAATAATAAATGATTCCTAAGCGTTCATTTAAAGATTACTTTCTAATCATGGTGAATGTCGCCATGATTTTTGTGTTACTGATTAATCCGATCCAAAAATTCTTTCATCAACACCATGATGAATTATTTATCTATATTCCATATGAAAGTGATTCGCAATCCTTAAATGAGTTACAACTGACGTGGTTTAATGAATTTAAAGCCACCCAGAAACAAAATTATGGATTATCAACGTCAGATTATTCCTTTGTTTTCTTAGTTTCGGCCCATCCTATTCAACAACAATGGGTAGAACTCATCATTCAAACTCGAGTCACTCACAAAGAGACTTTAAATCAAAAACAAACCCATAGGAAAGTGGTCATCCATCGTATGCAAAACATTGAATATCCAGTTCATGCTCTAAAACAAGAAAATCAAGCCTTGATTTTAGCTCAAGCACTGCACCAGCATCTTCATTCAAAAGAAAACGGTGTGATTGTGAATGTATTAAAACTGAAACGATTCATTCAACACGACACCACAACCTTAAGTTTAGGAGCAAATGGCCTCAGTATTATTTCAGAGGTATGTCAAGAGTTCTGGTGCAGTGATGGAAACTTTAATGAAACGATTGATTTAGGATTTATTCATGAACCTTCGCTAGTCCCCGAGCATCAATGGAAAGATCCACTTGTAACAGGACTATTCAAATCTGATCCTCGTCTTGATGCGTCACTTCCTATGATGGCATTAACATTTGATGATGGTCCTAAAAAGATATCCTTAAATCTACTTAATATCCTTGAACAAAGCCAAACTAAAGCGACCTTCTTCTGGATTGGGTTAGAAGTTAAGAATAATCCTAACATTGCCAAGTTGTTTGTGGAACATGGGCATGAGATAGGGAATCATACTTATCATCATCCAGACTTAAGTAAGATGACATTAAGTGATGTTCTCAATGAAATCAAAATGTGTGATGACATCATAGAGTCAGTGGTAGGATTTAGACCAAATATCATGAGACCTCCATATGGACTTATCAACCATGAAGATTTGAATCATTTTGATCATCGTGTGATACGATGGAACTTAGATACAGTGGATTGGCAAAATCTTGGAAAAGATGAAGTGCTCACTCCACTGATGAATAGTAAAGATGGGGATATTATTCTTATGCATGACGTATTTTACAATACCCATCTAGCAGTAGAACCTTTCATTCAATACCAACTCTCACGTGGGATTCAACTAGTTACGGTCAGTGAACTCATTGAACATCGCCAACTTCACACCAAAACAGTCTATGGAGTTAGAAAACCAACGGATTCTTCTCAATAATCATTCTTCAATAAGTGGCACGAGCAGTGGTGCCACTTTTATGTTACTTCATGTGAAATTGTGGGTTTGTGCTATACAATAGAATCAAAGAGTGTGAGTACACACAAGAAAGGGGTTTGTTATGAAAGATAACATTCAACGCTTTGGTCGCTTCCTATCTGGGATGGTGATGCCAAATATTGGAGCCTTTATTGCATGGGGTTTCATTACAGCTTTATTTATTCCGACCGGTTGGACACCAAATGAAAATTTATCCGCTTTAGTAGGTCCAATGATTATTTACCTACTTCCAGTGCTTATTGGTTATACAGGAGGTAGCTTAGTTCATGGTAAACGTGGTGCGGTTGTTGGTGCTACGGCTACTATGGGGGTTATCGTTGGGTCATCTATTCCAATGTTTATTGGTGGTATGATTGCTGGTCCTTTAGGGGGCTGGGTCATGAAGAAAGTTGACCAAGCTTTAGAAGGCAAAGTTCCTGCAGGATTTGAAATGTTAGTGAACAACTTCTCAGCTGGGTTTGCTGGATTATTCTTAGCATTAGGTGCATACCTAGTAATCGGACCTGCTGTACAAGCTGGATCTGATGCAATTAGTGCTGCAGTACAAGCGGTTGTTAATCTTGGATTACTTCCATTAGTTTCAATCCTTGTTGAACCTGCAAAAGTCTTATTCTTAAATAACGCTTTAAATCATGGTATCTTTGGTCCTCTTGGCGTTGAACAAGTGACTCAAGCTGGACGTTCAATCTTCTTCTTAATCGAAACTAATCCTGGTCCAGGTTTAGGTGTACTTCTTGCAGTATGGATGTTTGGTAAAGGAATTCCTAAACAATCAGCTCCTGGAGCAGTGATCATTCACTTCTTCGGTGGTATCCATGAAATCTACTTCCCATATGTATTAATGAATCCACTTCTTGTCTTAGCAGTTATTGCTGGTGGCGCAACTGGAGTCTTAACATTTGGTTTACTTGGTGCAGGTCTTGTGGCTACACCGTCCCCAGGAAGTATCTTTGCTTTAATGGCAATGGCTCCTCGTGGTGGATTACTTCCAGTTTTAGCGGGTATCTTCGCAGCAGCTGGGGTTTCATTCTTCGTTTCATCATTGATCCTCAAGTTTACTGAAGGATCACAAGATCTTGAGGCTGCTCAAGCGCAATCAAAAGCGCAAAAGGGGTCACTTCGGCAAGTAAGTGTTAAACAAATCGTCTTCGCATGTGATGCTGGAATGGGTTCATCCGCAATGGGTGCAACCACTCTACGTAAGAAACTTGTTGCGAAAGGCTTAGACGTTAAAGTCATTCACACTTCAATCGAAGATATTCCTGCAGACAGTGTCTTAGTCGTCACTCATGATAGTTTAGCATCACGTGCAAAATTAGTAGCACAAAATGCTGAAGTCATTAGTATTACTAACTTTGTTGGCGCACCTGAATACGATTCACTTGTTGAGCGTTTAGCACAATAAAAACAATGAGCCTGATAAAACAGGCTCTTTTTTAGTTTTGGCACTATCTTTTAAGACCTTAGGTTGTATAACTTATTAAATAATTAAAAGAAAGTACTATATAATGAAATTATGAACAAACATTTGTTGTCTCCAAGACTCATTGTCATTCTAAAAGCACTTCTAGTTGTTGAAGAGCCTCTTTCTGCGTCCGCATTAGCTCAAATCACAGGTATTAGTAAGCGAACCTTATTTAGAGAAATAAGTGGATGCAATCGACTACTCAAACCTTTTGATCTTGTTTTAGAAACAAAAACAGGCAAAGGTTTATGGTTAAGTGGAACTCAATTTGCTAAGGACAATCTTAAGAAAGTCCTTGATGCCCAGAAATCATCATTCGTAAATAAACAACAAAGACAATCCATGCTTGTTGCGGAACTTCTAAAAAGTAGAGAACTACTCAAGTTATCGAGTTTCTCTACACTCTTTGATGTATCCGAAGGAACTATTTCGAATGATATCGATGATATTGAGGATTGGTTTAAACGATATCACTTAGTCATTGAAAGAAAGCCAGGAGTTGGAGTGAATGTCATTGGAAGTGAAGATGATGTTCGTAAAGCTATGACTGACTTTGTTCACACACAACTCGATGAAAACAATGATTGGGCATTTGTGATTCATGCGAATTCTCATGAAGCATTGGAACAATACTTTCAATCTCAAGAAGAGAGTTCAATTTTAAATTTACTCAACAAAGCAATTCTTAAAAAAGTCATTCAAGCTTTAAGATTTCATGCGAATGATATCTTGCTCCTTTATGCACAAAGTTCAATTATTGGACTTATCATTCACTTAACGATTGCCCTAGAACGTCTTGCGAAGAAAGAGATTATTACAATTCAACCTTTCATATTAGATCAACTCAAAGAGGATGAAGACTTTGAAATGGCAAGACGAGTGGCTCAAATTATGGAAGTAGAGTTCAATATGCCATTTCCAAAAGCGGAAGTAGCGTATATCTTAATGCATTTGAAAGGTGCAAAACGACGTGTATTAGATCAGTCATCGCAAGCTCTTGAGAACTTATCCAAAGATGCGCAAATTCAATCTATAGTACAACAGTTAATTTCACACTTTGAAGCAGCAAGTGGCATGATTCTTATGGATGATCAGCTTCATATGGGCTTAATGACTCACTTAAGACCGACACTCACAAGACTACATTATCAACTTGAAATAAGAAATCCACTTCTAGATCAAATTAAGAAAAACTACGCGCAAGTCTTCACATGGACCACTCAAGCTGTGGTTCCCATTGAAAAGTTCCTTCATATTAATCTACCTGAAGATGAAATTGGTTACTTAGCTATTCACTTTGGAGCGGCGATAGAGCGAGCTAAATCGAATGTGAGTGCTAAACCATCACTTAAAGTCGGTGTTGTGTGTGCTTCAGGGATAGGAATCTCATCTCTTCTTTCCACAAGAATTATGAACTTGTTCCCAACACTTAAGAGTGTTATTCCATTATCAGTTGATGATATTGCGCAAATGAAAGAGGTTGATTTACTAGTTTCAACCCTTGATTTGAAGCATATTGGACGTGATTTTGTATTTGTTCATCCACTATTACTTGATGAAGATATCAAGAAAATTGATAAAGCTATTCATCAAGTTCAACCTCGCAATGATCAATTACATCAATCTTTATCCTTAGATGATCAACTCCTTCATATGGCCAATATACAAAATACAGTCTTGCATGCGGTAGCCCAGTTAAGAATTGAAAGAATTAAACCCCCTAATAAAAAAGAAAACTTTATAGAAATGCTTTGTAAGTTAGTTTTTGAAGAAACAGATCGGGCAACCTTAGCCACATCAGACATCCTTCATCGTGAAAGCATGGGAAGTATTATTTTAGAAGATGCGGGCATTATGTTGCTTCATGCGAAATCAAAAGCAACAAAGCAGTTTGAATTCAAAATCTTCCTAAGTGAAACCCCACTAACATTCCTCAAAGAAGCCAATATTAAAGCTGTAGTCTTTATGCTTATTCAAGAGCATCCACTCACGGTTCAAAAATCGTTGCTCTCAATGATTAATCAAAGTTTAATTGATGATGAGCGATTCATTATGGACATTCAAAGCCAAAATGAAAGTCGAATTCGTGAAAGTGTCCAACGTCTATGCCAAACTTGGCTCACCACACAAACAAAACAACACATACTTGGATAGGAGCACCATATGAAATTCAATTTATTCAAATCAAAAGCATTGCCATTACTTAAGGAAGAGAACATTAAGTGGGTCGAAGATCCTATCAGTATTGATCAAGCCATTGACTTAGTCGGACATATGTTAGTCAAGACTGGGTATGTAGAGAAAGAATATGTTGCAAGTATGCATGAGCGTAATCGTGAACTTTCAGTGTATATTGGAAATTCATTAGCCATTCCTCATGGAACAAATGAAGGCAAAGTTCATATTAAACAAAGTGGTATTAGTGTTGCTTTGTTAAGACATGGACTTGAATGGGGTGGAGAAAAAGCCTTTGTGATCATAGGGATTGCAGGTAAAAATGAAGAGCATATGTCCATTCTTGCGAACTTATCTACAATCTTTGGGGATATGGATAATGTGGATGCATTACTTAAGATGAATGACATTAAAGCGATTCATAAATTTATCACGACTGGAGAACATTCATGAGAGAAGCACTGTGTTTTGGGGCAGGAAACATAGGACGTGGATTTATTGCCCAAGTATGTCAAGAATCGGACATAAAACTAACTTTTGTGGATGTGAATGAAAGTATTCTTCATCTTATTTCAACTCATCATCAATACACGATTCATCTACTTGATGAATCCAAAGCATCCATTCTCATTAAAGATATTGATGCCATTCATTCTCAAGATATCGAGGCTTTATCACATAAGATTCAAGAAGTTGACTTTATCTTTACTGCAGTGGGACCACATGTTTTAAGACATGTAGGGGCAACACTCGCTCAACTCTATCAAAGACATCCCCAATTAACTCATCATGTGATCGCGTGTGAGAATATGGTGGGTGGATCGAGTACGCTCAGAAATCATGTACTTAATACAGGCATTACGATTCCTAAAGGAGTAGACTTCCTTGATGCGGCCGTCGATCGCATTGTGCCATTATCTCAAGAAGTTGGAAGTTTGGATGTAAAAGTTGAGCCATCATTTGAATGGATAGTTGAGACTGATGTCGCTTTAAATTTAAAAGGTGTCATTGAAGTTAAAGAGTTAGAACCCTATATTAAACGTAAATTACTTATGGTGAATGGTGCGCATGCTTTCACAGCTTACTTAGGACTTCTTGATGGATATACGATGATTGATGAAGCCATTCATGATTCACGTATTGAAGCAAGTGTTAGAGGCCTCCTTCATGAACATCAAGTATTTCTTAATCATACCTTTGGATTAGATGTCCATGATCTTCAAAAGATGCAAGATAAGGTTATTAAGCGTTTTAAGAATAAATTGCTTCAAGATGATTGTGTGCGTGTTGGAAGAACACCATTAAGAAAGATTGGAAGACAAGAACGCTTAAGTATGGGGATTGAAACACTGCTTAGTTTAGGACATAAACCACTTTATGCTTATCAAGCGATTGCGGCCGCAACCTGTTATTTTGAAGATGAAGAAGGTCTAAAGTTCAAAAATATGGATGAAGATGAGCTTAAACATACTTTAAAATCTTTACCTTTAACTGATGAGTCAGTTATTGAGATATTAAGTATTAGAAAAACATATTTAAATAAATAGTGAAAAAAAGGCAGGTTAGTGATAAACTAACCTGCTTTTATTAAGCAATCAATTGATATGTATCTAAGGCGATCATAAGTTCTTCATTAGTAGGGATAACATAGACCTTCATTGAAGAATCTTTTGTGCTTAATTCTAGGAATTCACCACGTTTCTTATTCACTTCGGTATCAATCTTAACATTGAATACTGGAGTTAAATAATTGATGACGCGCTCACGAATAAATGTTGCGTTCTCTCCAACCCCAGCAGTGAAGATGATTGCATCACAACCTTTAAGTTGGGCAATATAAGATGCTATAAGCATCCCAATACGCTCGACATACATTTCGACAGCTAAGATGGCATCAGGATGTCCTTGATCCATCGCCTTTTGAATATCTCTCATATCAGATGAGATACCAGAAACTCCTAGTAAACCAGACTCCTTATTAAACACTTCTAAGGCATCATCACTATTAAGATGTAATGCTTTTTGAACAAATGGAATGATGGATGGGTCAATGTCACCAGAGCGAGTTCCCATCATAATGCCTGCAAGAGGAGTAAATCCCATTGAAGTATTCACACATCGTCCTGCTTCAATCGCTGCTAGGGATGCTCCATTACCAAGGTGGCATACAATGATTTTAGCCTGAGGATTTCTTAAAGTTTCTAATGCCTTAGCAGAAACATAACGATGAGATGTCCCATGGAAACCATATTTACGAACTTTATGTTTTTGATAGAAAGATCGTGGAATTGGATACAAATAAGCGTGTGGTTTTAAAGTTTGATGAAATGCAGTATCAAATACAGCTACTTGCGTTGCATTCGGCATGAGCTTTGATGTGACCATAATCCCTAAATGATTCGCAGGATTATGAAGTGGCGCAAGAGCACTTAATGCCAAGATGTCAGTAGCTACTTTCTCATCAATGATCACTGATTTAGAGTACTTCTCACCACCATGGACGACACGATGCCCAACGGCCACGATATCATCGTATGATTCAATAATCTTATTTTGAATAAGATTATTAAGTAAGGTTAAGATTGCATCATGATGAGTTTTGAAATCTTGATTAAGCGTTAAAGTTTGACTATTAAAGGATAGCTTAGCAATACCTTCACTTAATCCGATACGCTCAAACACAGCGCTGCATAATACGCGCTGTGAAGGCATCTCAAAAAGTTGTGCTTTGCAGGAAGAACTGCCAGAATTTAATGATAATACATAAGACATAGTACACATTCTCCTTAGGGTGTAGGCGAATCAATATGTTCAGTTTAGCCCACACATTTGATGTGTGTCAAGTAAAAAAAGAAATTTGTAACCGTTTACAAAAAACTATTGACAAATGTGTGAGAGAAGAGTAGATTAAAGGTATAAGGTGAATCAGTATTCATATTCAAAATACTTATAGATTCACATAATAATCACATAAAAAAGGAGAAGACTATGACGAAACGTGTTTTCATTGCCAGTGCTAAACGCACCCCGATTGGATCATTTTTAGGAGCATTGAAAGATGTAAGCCCAGCAGAGCTTGGTGCAGTGGTGATCAAAAGTATCTTAGAAGAAACTAAGATTAATCCTTCCGACATCGATGAAGTGATTGTGGGAAACATCTTACCTGCAGGACAAGGTCAAAACATTGCTCGTCAAGTTAGTATCTATGGAGGAGTACCTGACACTGTTCCAGCTTATGGTATCAACATTGCGTGTGGTAGTGGTATGAAAGCGGTCATGCTTGCCTACGCGAATATTCAAATGGGATATCACATGATCTTGGCTGGTGGAACAGAGTCCATGAGTCAAAGCCCATTTATCTTACCAAGACAAACTCGCTCAGGTATTAAGATGGGTGGATTCAATGTCAAAGATCATATGATTGATGATGCCCTTAACGATGCATTCCATCATTACCATATGGGTGTTACCGCAGAAAATATCGTTGCGAAATATAATATTTCACGTGAAAGACAAGATCACTTCGCCATTGCTTCGCAAACTAAAGCAATCAAAGCTCAAGATGAAGGATTATTTGTGGATGAGATTGTTCCCGTTCTAGTTAAAGTAGGGAAAGAAGAAGTCTTTGTGAAAGATGATGAATATCCAAATCGTAAGACAACCTTAGAAAAACTTGCATCACTTCGTCCAGCCTTTAAGAAAGATGGTAGTGTCACGGCAGGGAATGCAAGTGGCATTAATGATGGTGCTAGTATGATGCTTGTAGTGGATGAAGAAGCATTGAAGAAATACAATCTTACGCCTTTAGTTGAGATTCTTGGATTTGGTCAAGGTGGAGTTGATCCTCAAATCATGGGATTAGGTCCTACCCCAGCCATCAAACAAGCTTTATCTCATACAAACCTAAAATTCACAGACATTGAAGTCTTTGAACTAAATGAAGCCTTTGCGGCGCAATCTTTAGGGGTTGTTCATGAACTTACCGAGGCATTTGGAGTGAGTGAAGAAGACATCCTATCTAAAACAAATCCTAAAGGTGGTGCGATTGCTTTAGGTCACCCTGTAGGCGCAAGCGGGAATCGTATTCTAACCACGCTCATTTATGATTTACACCATATGAATAAATCCATTGGGTGTGCATCATTATGTATTGGTGGCGGTATGGGAACCGCAATTATAGTTAAAAACATGAAAGGACAAAATGTATGAGACTCAAAGATAAAGTAGCGTTAATTACTGGTGGGAGTCGTGGCTTAGGTCAAGCGATGGCTGAGCGATTTGCAAATGAAGGGGCTAAAGTTGTTGCATTGGATTTAGGAGAACTTTCCTATTCTCATGAAAACGTCGAGTTTATGCCACTCAATGTTACGGATACTACGCAATGCGAACTTGTATTCAAAAGTGTTGTTGAGAAATATGGTCGTATTGATGTTCTAGTTAATAATGCCGGGATTACCCAAGATTCACTTACTCGTAAGATGAGTGATGAACAATGGAATAAAGTGATTGATGTGAATTTAAAAGGGGTCTTTAACTTAACACGTTATGTTGGACCTTATATGGCTGAACAAGGCTCAGGATCGATCATCAATATCTCTTCAGTAGTAGGTGTATATGGCAATATTGGTCAAGCTAACTACGCTGCAACAAAAGCGGGTGTTCTTGGATTAACCATGTCATGGGCGAAGGAATTCGCGATGAAAGGGGCTCAGGTTCGTGTGAATGCGATTGCTCCTGGGTATACCCTAACAGACATTTTAAAAACTGTACCCCAAGATTTACTTGATAAATTCGCGGCCCAAACGATGTTGAAGCGTTTAGGACAACCTCATGAAATTGCGGATGTTGCATTATTCCTAGCTAGTGATGAATCATCATATCTTACTGGACAAACCTTACAAGTCGATGGAGGAATGAGACTATGAGTATCACAAACCATACTTTTAAAACAAAATCGGGCGAAACCTTAGCTTACGCTCAAACCAATACTTCAGGACCTGTTCTCATGCTTGTGCATGGTAACATGTCATCTAAAGCTTTCTTTACTCCAACCATGGAACGTCTTGCTTCAAACATGAATGTGATTGCGGTCGATATGCGTGGATTTGGGGATTCATCGTATGAAAAACCATTTGATACACTCAAAGAACTTGGAGATGACTTACTAGAACTAGTGGAGTATTTAGATTTAAAAGAGGTTACCTTACTTGGGTGGTCCACTGGAGGTGGAGTGGTCCTAGAAATGGCAGCTTCAGTTCATGATCGCTTCAAACAAGTCATCTTACTTGATAGTGTTGGACTCACTGGATATCCAATGTATAAGAAAGATGAAAAAGGCCAACCATTACTTGATCAACCTCATACATCCAAAGAAACGATTGCGCAAGATATGGTTCAAGTCGTTCCAATCTTAATGGCTTATCAAAACAAAGATAAAGCTTTGATTAAGATGATTTGGAATGCTCTCATTTATAACTTAAAGCAACCTGATGAAGCAACCTATGATTTCCACTGTGAAGAAATGTTTAAACAACGTAACTTGGTGGACATTGATTATTCACTCATGACATTCAATATGACTGATTCACATTCAGGATTTGCACCTGGAAGTGGACGTGCCTCACTGATCACATGTCCAATTCATATTTGGCATGGTGAAAAAGATTTAGTTGTTCCTGTGGTTTATGCTCATCAAATGAAAGAAATCTTTAAAGATCGTGCACATTTACATTTAATCCCACATGTTGGCCATGCATATCTCAATGATGATTTTGATGGATGGATTCAAGATTTAGAGAGAGTGGTTCTTCAATGAAGCAAAATCATGTAGGAATCATTGGGGTTGGGGTGTATATTCCTGATCAAGTGGTCACTGCGAAAGAAATATCAACTTACACTCAAGGAGTGTGGAGTGAACAAGCCATTATCGATAAACTTGGGATTGTAGAAAAGCGTGTTCCCAATGAATTTGAGGGGACTCAAGAAATGGGAGCATTGGCAGCATTAAACTGCATTGAAGATGCCAAGATTGATCCGTTGGAAATTGATGTTATTCTCTGCTTTGGTGAAGAATGGAAAGAATATCCACTCACGACCTCAGCACTCTATATTCAAGATCGTATCAAAGCTACCAACGCTTGGGGGATAGATGTTCAAAACCGTTGTGCAACATCCTTAGCAGCCATTAAAATGGCTAAGGATATGTTACTTGCGGATGATGAGATTGATACTATTTTAGTGGCTGGTGGATATCGAAACAGTGATTTCGTAGACTATACGGATAAAAATATGTCCATGATGTATAACCTAGGAGCAGGTGGAGGAGCATTATTACTACGTAAGAATGCTGGTAAGAATGTGATATTAGGCACCCACTTAGTGGCTGATGGCTCATTGGCTCTAACAGCAGGGGTTGAAATTGGAGGACAATGTCATCCAATTACAAAGGATAATATTGAAGTTGCGAATAAACTTAGACTTATGGATGCAGAGAAGATGAAAAATCGTCTGAATGAAGTAAGTCAACATAATTGGATGCATTGTATTAAAGAGGCTTTAAGAAAATCAAATAAAACAATTCAAGATATTGATTTCTTGAACATACTCCATATCAAGCGCTCTGCTCATATGGGTATGCTTAATGATTTAGGACTTAATGAGAATCAAACTATCTATCTAGAAAAGTATGGTCATATCGGTCAAGTGGATCAAATTCTTACGCTTTATCTGGCATTAAAAGAAGGAAAAGTGAAGGAAGGCACCACGATGTGTATGATTGCAGCTGGTATTGGATATGTGTGGGCGGCTTCCATTGTCCAATGGGGAGTTAAAACATGAGTATTTTTATTCAAATCTTCCTGCGCAGTCTTGAAACCGGAAGTGTCTATGCTTTAGCAGCATTAGGAATTATCCTTGTCTTCAAGACTTCCAACATCACTAATTTCTCCCAAGGTGCATTAGGAATGTTTAATACCTTTGTGGTGACATCCATCTTCAATAACTTTGGAGTTCCACTTTGGGTTGCGATTTTAGGAGGTTTATTAAGTGCCTTTGTCATTGGGATGATGATTGATTTATTGATTATTCGTCATACTAAAAAGGTCTCTCCTGTCGCAAAGCAAATCATTACGTTAGGACTCATTATGATTTTAGTCGGTTTAGCTCCTATCTTCTTTGGAGTTGACCCACTTAACTTACCTCGTCTTCTTCCTAATGGTAATCTTACGATTCTAGGTGCAAACATCTCATACAATGGTGTATTCAATATCATCTTTGGTCTTGTGGTGATGGGCACATTATTCTATGTCCTTCAATATACTAAAGTCGGATTAGCCATTCGTACGACAGCTTCAAATGAATATACAGCACGTCTTATGGGTGTCCCAACTAAGACTGTGACATTAGGAGCATGGGCCGTAGGAAGTATGTTAGGAGTTATATCTGGAGTAATGATTGCCCCAACAACTACGGTCACACTGAATCTCATGGATGTCGTTCAAATTAATGCCTTTGTGGCTGCGGTTCTTGGAGGGTTTCAAACGTTCTATGGACCAGTCGTTGGAGCTTATATCATTGGAGTTGTCGCAAACTTATTATTATTCTATGTCTCACCTGTGTGGGGCGGACAGATCCTCTATGTGTTGATATTGTTATTCCTCACTGTTCGCCCTTATGGTTTATTTGGAAAGAAAGTGGTTAAGAAGGTGTAATGATGAAAAACTTAAAACAAGCCTTTAAACCATGGATGGGATTCGTATTATTTGGTGCATTACTTGCATTGATTCCATCACTTGCCCAATACACAAACCTCATTCGCTCGGCCACGATTGTGACGATTGGTGGTACACTCATCTTTGCGATTGCGGCGTTAGGATTGAATATCCTGCTTGGATATTCTGGACTTATCTCATTAGGAACTGCCGGTTTTATGGGATTGGCAGCTTACCTTTCAGCTTATCTTACGGTCGATTTAAAACTTCCTTTTGAAATTAGCTTACTCATTGCGGTTTTAGTCCCTACTGTTTTAGGGGTACTAGTTGGATTGATTTCTTTAAAGATTGAAGGCATGTATCTAGCTATTGCAACCTTGGCAGTTTCTGAAATATTAAGAAAAACATTTGAAGAGTTTGAGTTTATTACTAATGGTTTCTCAGGGAAATCAGCTCGTTTTCCAGTATTACTTGGAATATTCCAACTTGATCGAGCCTCAACCTATTATTTGATTGTCGTAGTATTAGTCATTGCAATGCTTTTAACTTACAACATGATGAATGGTCAAGTGGGTCGTGCATTTAATGCAATGCGTGGTTCTGAATCTGCGGCCAGTGCGATGGGAGTATACTCACTAAAATACCGCTTAATTGCATTTGCGCTAGCGACTATCCTAGCTTCTGTAGCTGGGGTGATGTATGTTCACTTCATTCGCTTTGCCTATCCAACAACTTGGAATCTAAAACTTTCCTTAGACTTTCTAGCCATGATTGTTATTGGTGGACTTAGATCCATTTATGGAACAGTATTAGGAGCGTTCATTGTATTTGCGATTCCTGATTTATTCCTTAAACAAATTCCTTTCTTTAATCAATTATCCTATGTCCTTAATGGCGTACTCATTATTGTGGTCATCATGTTTTATCCCAATGGACTTATCAATATTGGAGTCGATGTGAAGAGACTATGGTTGAAACTTAGAAAGAAGGTCCAAGATGTTACAAAATAACGAACTATTAAAAATAGAAGAATTATCAATAGCATTTGGTGGTCTTAAAGCTGTCGACAAGTTAAGTTTCACGATTCACGACAAAGAAATCTTTGGACTCATTGGACCGAATGGTGCCGGAAAAACAACCGTCTTCAATTGTATTACTCAATTTTACAAACCAAATCATGGCAACATCTATTTTAGAAATATTAAAGATGAAGTCATTAATCTAGTTGATTTAAAAGTTCATCAAGTTATTCGTCAAGGTGTTGTTCGTACCTTCCAAAACGTCGAACTAATAAGAGAGTTATCCATTTTAGATAATGTCCTCATTGGAGCACATATCGATTACAAGACAGGGTTAATATCTCAAGCACTTCGTCTTCCTAAAGCGAAAAAGGAAGAAGCACTATACACAGCAAAAGCTGAAGAGATTCTCAAAAAATTAGGAATCTATGAGCGAAAGGATATGCTTGTCTTTGGTCAACCTTATGGGATATTAAAAAAAGTTGAACTAGCTCGCACATTTATGTCAGATCCAAAGCTGGTTATACTTGATGAACCGGCAGCGGGACTTAATGATGTGGAGACAGTGCAACTTGCGAAAACAATCCGCCAAATTCGTGATGATTTTAATTGCTCAGTACTCTTAGTTGAACACGATATGAGACTTGTCATGGATGTTTGTGACACAATTTGTGCCATTAACTTCGGAAAATTTTTAGCTCAAGGGAATGCAAAAGAGATTCAAAAAAATCCTTTAGTCCAAGAAGCATACCTTGGAAAGGAGGATCATGATGAGTGAAGTCTTATTAGAAGTTAAAGGTTTGAAGATTCGCTATGGTGCTATTGAAGCCGTTAAAGGCATTGATCTTACCATCTATAAAGGTCAGGTGGTTGCGATCTTAGGAGCGAATGGAGCTGGAAAAACATCCACACTTCGTTGCATCTCAGGACTTATCAAACCTTATCAAGGAGTGATTCTCTTTGAAAACAAAGTGATTTCAACATTAGAACCTGAAGTGATTGCGAATCTTGGAATCATTCAATCTCCTGAAGGACGTCAAGTCTTTAGAGATTTAACGGTTGAAGAGAACTTAAAAGTGGGTGCATTTACCCTCAAATCTAAAAAGCGTCAAAAAGAATTATTCGAACTGGTTTATTCAACCTTCCCGGTGCTTAAAGAGCGTAAGAAGCAAATTTCTTCCACATTATCTGGGGGAGAACAACAAATGCTTGCGATTGGAAGAGCACTGATGGCGGATCCAAAACTCTTGATTTTAGATGAACCTTCCCTTGGTTTAGCACCACTGATTGTTGCGGATATTATGCGCATTGTCAGTGATATTGCGAAGCAAGGGGTTACCGTCCTCATTGTCGAGCAAAATGCAAAACAAACACTAAAGATTGCGAACTATGCGTATGTGCTAGAACTTGGTGAAGTCAACACTCATGGTGATGCACAGGTCCTCAAAGATGACCCTAAACTCATTGAAGCCTATCTAGGCGCACACTAAATTGAATTTAATGCATAAAAGGCATTGAAGAGAAAAAGGAGGAACTTATGTTCAAGAAGTTAGTATCTGTTCTTGCTTTAGCACTAGTGGTCACAGCATGTGCCCCTACCGTTAAAGAAGAAGTGTCTCAAGGGGTTACTGACACAGAAATCTTAATCGCAAACTGTGCAGCAACATCTGGAGCTTTCGCTCCTGTCGGTGTACCATTCATCGCAGGTATCCAAGCTTATTTAGATGTTATTAATGCCGCTGGCGGTATTGATGGACGTCAAGTCAAATTCTTACATGAAGATGATGAATTTGATCCTGTGAAAGGGAAAGCATGTTTAACTAAGATGGTTGAAGACGAAAAAGTCTTTGCGATCGTAGGTCACTTTGGAACTCCAGTAGTTGGAGCAACTCTTGAAGATTTAAAAGATTATGGTATTCCAGCCGTTTACTTTGCAACTGGTATTGGTCAACTTTATTCTGATAATGCAACTGGACGTGATCGTGGAATTATGCCAGTTCAACCAATCTATCGTACTGAAGGCCAAATCATGGTCGCTCGTGCTGTCGCATTAGTTGATGCTAAGAAGATTGGTATTATCTATACTAATGATGATGCTGGTAAAGACATGTTATGGGGAGCTCAAAAGAAAGCTCAAGAATTAGGATTAACTTTAGTGGAAGCTCAAGTTGCTCCTGGTGCTGCGGACGTTTCAGCTGCTGTAACTACAATTAAAGAAGCTAATGTAGACTTCATTATTGGTGGTGCTATCCAAGCGACTATTCCAACCATTATTAAAGAATTAGCCGCTCAAGGTAATGACAAAGATTTAATTACTACTTATGTTAACGTGTCTGCAGCGATCGCGAACACATTCGCAGCAGATGTTGCTGGTAAGTTCAATGTTTATGGTAATGGATGGGTTTCATTTGAAGGCGAACGCGCTGCAGAACTTGCTAAGTTTGCAGAAGCAGCTCCTGATTATGCAACCAATGCATTCGCTATGACTGGATGGATCGCAGCTCATTTCTTCACTGAAGGGTTAAGAAGACTTGCTGAAAATGGTGAAGTTGTAAACTGGGAAAATTTCATGGATGCTATGGAAGCAGCTCCAATTGGAAACCCATTTGGTGGCTCAATTGACTTTGGTAATGGCTTACGTGCAGGAACTCAAGAAATGAACCTTTCTGTGGTTGATCTTGAAACTCCTGGTTTATGGAAAGTTGTGGATGGATTAAAATCCATTGATGACTTATTAGGAAACTAATTTAGAGTATAATTGATTTAAGGTTGAGTGGACCAACCACTCAACCTTATTTATTTAAGGAGAGCACCATGGCAAAATGGATTACATTACAAGATGCATTAGATTTAGTACAAAATAACGATATGATTGTGACTGGACTTGGCGCAGCTGAAGGACGTCATTTTTTATCAAACCTTCATCAAATTGCTCATCGTGTTGATCATGTGAGCGTCACAAATTGCTTGCCTATGTCGCATTTCCCTTTCTTAGAGGAACAATATAAACACATCTTTGAAGTGGATGGATGGTTTTATAGTGCTGCTTTAAGAAAGATGCACACCCAAGGGAACTTATCTTTTATCCCCAATCACTTACATTTAGCGGGAGTTAAACGACTTGCGCATCGTAAAACCAATATTTATGTTGGTTCTTGTTCATCTGTGGATGAACATGGTTACGTATCCTTATCCATGTCTAATACGTATGAAAAACGACTTATTGAGGATGCGGATATTGTGATTTTAGAATGTAATCCAAAGTTTCCTCGTACATTTGGGGATGTAGAGTTGCATATTAATGATATTGATTATCTGATTAATGTCGATTATGATCCACCAATTCTACCTGAAAGTGAAATTAATGATAAAGATAAAATGATTGGGAGTTATATTGCAGAGTATATTAAGGATGGAGATTGCATTCAATTTGGTATTGGAGGTATTCCTAATGCGGTTGCGAATGCACTTCTCGATAAGAAAGATCTTGGTGTACACACCGAGATGCTTACGACAGGGTTAATGAAACTTGCGAAAGCTGGAGTGATTACAGGAAAAAACAAGACTTTACATAAAGGTAAGATGGTATGTACTTTTGTGTTGGGAACTCAAGAACTCTATGATTTTGTGGATAATAATCCTTCAGTGATGGTTTTAGATGGCCACTATGTTAATGATCCAGCAATCATTGGACTTAATGATAATCAAGTCTCAATTAATACGACTTTAGAAGTTGACTTAACTGGACAATGTTGTTCAGAATCCATTGGTTCAACTCAATTTTCAGGCACTGGTGGACAAAGTGATACTGCGATTGGAGCTCAAAGAGCTAAAAATGGTCGCTCCTTTATTGCGTTATATTCGACCGCCATGGTAAGAAATCCAGAAACAGGTCAAAAAGAAGAGATTTCGAAGATTGTTGCCCAACTAAAACAAGGAGCTGCAGTATCTTTATCCCGTAATGATGTGGATTACGTCGTAACGGAGTATGGAGTGGCTTCCCTAAAAGGCACAAATATTAAAGAAAGAGTCGTACGACTCATTAATATTGCCCATCCTCGTTTTAGACAAACTTTACTTGATGAAGCTAAGGAGTTGGGAATTATTGTATGATGATTGAAACGTCATATGGAAACATTCATGTAGAACGACACGGAGAAGACAATAAGCCGGTTTTAGTGTTGCTGAATGGAATAATGATGAGTACCCTATCATGGACGATGTTCATTCCAAAGCTCACACCTTTTGTGAATCTTGTACTCATTGATTTTCTTGACCAAGGACAAAGTGTTAAGTTGACTCAACATTGCAAAGTCGCTGATCAAAGTCAAATGCTGTATGAAGTCATTCAATCATTAAAGTTAACACAGTTTCATCTATGTGGTATTTCTTATGGGGGAGAAGTAGCTTTAGACTTTACAATCCATCACCAAGACCATATATTATCACTCATGGTGTTTAATACCACGATGAAAACATCCTTATGGTTAAAGGATATTGGAGATTCTTGGATCTACAGTGCTCATGATCCTCATGCCTTCTATCTCACCACATTACCTACGATTTATTCACATCATTTCTACTCAACTCATCAAACTTGGATGGAGAAGCGTAAAGAAACACTTCTTCAAGTATTTTCAAATCCTGATTTCCTTCATGCAATGGTACGCTTAACTAAGTCCTCTGAAGATTTCGATGTTTCAGACAAGTGTCATGAGATTTCAGTACCAACTTTAGTGGTAAGCAGTGAACTTGATACTATTACCCCCCCGTATGAACAAGAAAAAATCGCAAAAGTGATTTCTAACTCAACCTATATACTTATTAAAGAGTGTGGGCATGCAAGCATGTATGAGCGACCAAACTTATTTGTGTCCTTAATACTAGGCCATGTACTTCATGATCATGGATGTTCGTTATAAAAATGTAGACCAATAAGAGCGATAGTGATACACTATTGACACTGGAGAATTTATGGAAAATTTTGTGAATATGCCAAAAACCAAACGTGGAATGACGACATTGAATAAAATTGTCAATTCTGCGGAAAAACTATTTTATAAAAAGGGGTACCATGGAACTGGGATTAATGATATTACGACCGCTTCCAATGTCGCTTTAGGAACTTTTTATATATATTTTGAAGATAAAATGAGTATTTATCGTTATCTTCTTGTGCAATATTCACACCGTATTCGTATGCATATTGCGAAAGAAATTGCTGGGATTGAAGATCGTGTTGAAGCTGAACGCATTGGTTTAAAAGCATTTCTTCTATTTATCGCAAAACATAAACATATCTATAATATTATCTGGGAGTCACTTTATATTGATAAAAAATTATTCGTGGATTATTATTCTACCTTTGCGCAAAATTACGCTCGTCAAATTGAACATGCTCAAGAGACTCATGGGATGAAAAACTACGATCCTGAAGTTGTAGCCTTTATGATGATGGGCATCTCAAACTTTATTGGTTTGAATTATATTATGTTTAAAGATGAAAAAGATGTTGATAAAGTGGTGGATGAAGTCATTAAAGTTCTTAAAGAAGGACTATTCACATGAGGATTATTTTAGCATCTGCTTCACCTCGTCGTGTTGAACTTCTTAATCAGGTTGGTATCCGGGTGGAGGTCATCCCTGCTCATATTGATGAGACCATCTATGAACATGAAAATGCACGTGATGCGATACTAAGATTAGCTCATGCGAAAAATCAAGTTGTCTTTGACCAATATCCAGAAAGCTGTGTTATTTCCGCAGACACCATGGTATTGCTTGAAGGAATTCCTTATAATAAGCCACTGGATGAAGCAGATGCTTTTAGAATGCTTAAAGATTTAAGTGGAAAAACTCATCAAGTCATGACAGCTTGTGTGATTCAATCGCCTTCATTTAAAGAAGAGATTTTATCGATTACCCATGTAAGTATGATTGAACTTAGTGATGAAGACATTTATCGATATATTGCAACCTCAGAACCGATGGATAAAGCAGGAGCATATGCGATTCAAGGACAAGCTGGTTGGATGATTGAAAAGATTGAGGGAGACTTTTATACGGTTGTAGGATTACCGTTAAGTCAATGTGTTAAAATACTACGAAAAAATCATTGGTTGGACTTGCAAAAAACAACATAATTGTTTATCATAAACTAGCACACGCCGCTATAGTTCAATGGTAAAACGGAGCAATGGTAATGCTCAGCTCCCAGTTCAATTCTGGGTAGCGGCACCAGTTGTCAATCAAAGCCTTTAAAGGCTTTTTTTGTGTCTTAAAGCATGAAAGCTTATGATACAATGATATAAAGATTGGGGTGTACTATGTCGAAACAAAAATCATTAACTTTAGTTATCTTAGCTGCAGGAATGGGGAGTCGATTTGGGGGATTAAAACAAATTGAACCTGTAGGAACTAATCACGAGTCTATCATTGACTTCACCATTTATGATGCGATTAAAGCTGGCTTTAATCGTCTTGTCTTAATTATCAAGAAAGAACATGAATCTTTATTTGAAACGAATCTTGTTCACAAGATTCGTCCCTTTATCAAAGTCGAATACGCCTATCAAGAGATTAGCTATTTAACAGATCATGTATTAAATCCAGAGCGAGTAAAACCATGGGGAACCACGCATGCTTTACTTAGTTGTCAAGGACTCATTGATGGGCCATTTATGATTTGTAATGCGGATGATTATTATGGACCAAGTGCTTTTAGCACCATGGCCCAGTTTTTAACGCATGATGTGAAACCTTATGAATATGCCATGATTGGATATCGTTTAAAAAACACCACTACAGAGCATGGAAGTGTGACTCGTGGAGTGTGTGATTCAAAAGATAATTACTTAACGCAAGTCAATGAGATTAAAGATATTCGAAGATCTAGTTCAGGTCACGAGTACCAAAAAGACAACCAATGGTTTCCCATTGATGATGATGCCTTAGTATCCATGAACTTTTGGGGGTTTGATGAAAGTGTGATGGCTTTAGCGTATGATGTCTTTGATGCCTTTTTATCCACAACAGCATTAAATGATCCACTTAAGGCTGAACATGTATTACCTACGATGATATCTCAGTGTCTAGAACTGGATGCATGTAAAGTTAAGGTTTTATCCAGTGAAGATGCCTGGTATGGAATTACCTATCAAGAAGATCGTGAGATGGTGGTGAATGCATTAAAAGTATTAAAGGAACAAGGCCAATACCCATTTGACTTATGGAGTCAAACATAAGTCTTGAAGTTAATAACACAGATTGGTTATAATACATTTAAATAAATCGTTGATTGGAAAATAGTAAGACTAAATCTTATGCCTAGAGAACTGATGGTTGGTGTAAATCAGTGATAAGACTAGTGTGAATGGGTCCATGAGAGCAAGGCGAAGTTAGTAGCCAAGACGCAGGCTAAGCGTTATCAGATAGCACGACTATGATTGTAGTCGAACAAGATATCGTTTTTACGATAATTAGGATGGCACCGCAACGCACCCATTGCTCCTAGGCGATGGGTGCTTTTTGTTGTTTTTCATAAGAAAGGAAAAAATGCTTTATGAAAACAAAAGAACTTGCTTTAGCGGCCATCTTACTGGCCAGTGGATTAGTTCTCCACGCTGTAGTGCCTCCAATCTTTGGTGGAGTTAAACCAGATTTTTTACTTGCGACGATGGTAATCGCCATCGCTTCACAACCAAAGCTTAAGAATACGTTATTAATAGGAGTTGTAGCGGGGATATTAGCAGCCTTAACCACAGGGTTTCCTGGAGGGCAAATTCCAAATATGATCGATAAGATTGCTTCCTCCTTATTTGCACTTTTGCTTATCAAACTAACAATTAAGATGCAATCGATGATTATCCTGGGACTGATTAGTGGTGCAGTGACGATCTTTAGTGGTTATGTTTTCTTAGGAAGCGCATTAATCTTAGTAGGACTTCCAGCTCCATTGAGTGTATTATTTGTGGTGGTGGTCTTGCCTACAGCGATTGCAAACACCGTAAGTGGTGCAGTGTTGTTTAAACTCTATCATGCATTGGTAAGACCATCCTTTGATAAATCATTAGTATCGTCCACCTAAAACAAAAGCATTGCCACGGCAATGCTTTTTAATGAAATAATAATGACCAGAGAGTTTCGATAATGGAACTTGCCGCAATAAAGGTGGCAATGGATGAGAATATATTCGCCATTGCGGTGACCCATAACACTTTCAAAGCTTTATTTTTAAATGCTTTCTTAAACGATAAAATATCATCTCCCATCTTAGTAAGATCTTCAACCTTAGGTTTGCTTGCGATGAGTTGGGCTAATCCCGCAAACCATCCTGCCGCAAGTAAAGGAGATAATGAACTAATAGGAGCTGCAATAAAGGCAGTAAGGATAGCAAGAGGATGACCAAGTACTAATGCGGTGCCTAGTGCAGACATCGTTCCATTAATGAGAATCCATTTTAAGATTGAATCAAATCCACTTTGAGGATTTAAAGTAAACGTAAATCCTATTAAACCAATAATAGCAATCGGAATAATCCATCCCCAATATGTCTTTTTCTTGATTGGAGCTGATGAAATATCATGAAGTGGCATGAGTTGCTCTTTTGCCTTCATCATCCCTGGAGCATGAGCTGCTCCAATAATCGCAACCACATTTTGATGAGGAGACGACAATATCGTGTGCATCATGTAATGATCTCGCTCATCGATGAGTGTACGTTTAATGTTTGGAAGTTTCTTGCTTAAGTCAGTTAAAGCATCATCAAGAATATCTTTCTGTTTGAGATGTTCAATGGCGGATTCATCAATCTTATCGCTTGAAAAGATAGAATAGATGACATCAGTTCCTAAGGAGAACTTTTGCCACAATGTGAGTGATGAAAATACTCGTTGTAAAGTAATGCTTATATCCCGGTCCATAGGAATACACGCTATGTGATTGCGATTGGCATAATCAACCGCTGCCTTCATTTCAGCTCCTAAGGGAACATCCAAGTTTTTTGCAATCTTTCTTTGAAATGAAGACAATAATAAGTGCATTAATAAAGAGCCTACTTCTTTTCGTTTAAAAACACTCATTAAGTCTATGGATGAAAAGTCTTGTGGGTGTTTCATGGCATGAAGCCTTTTGTGATCTAATTCAACAAATACCGCATCAAAGGTTTGTGATGAAAGCGTTGAATTCACAAGATCAACACTGTTTTGTGAGACATGGGCCGTAGGGATTAAGGTGATGGTTTTACCATCGTGGTTAAAGGTTATTGTTTCTGAAATCATGATATCAGTGTATCATAAATGATAGCATTGTTGGATGGTTTTCAATAATTGACTCATCAATTAAAGTCATTATGATATAATGATACAGATTAGGAGGATGTTGTATGTTTAATCTCTCATCCATACAAAACATCGTTGATGCACTTCGTGTCTTTTTTGACATCGCATTAATGTGGATTATTGTTTACTATGCAATTAAACTTGTCCGAAATAATGCAAGGACAGTTCAGATTTTTAAAGGAGTGGTATTAATCTTACTTATTCGAGGTATTGCGACAGGGCTTGGCTTATCAACGACAGCTTGGCTTGCGGGACTTTTCGTAAACTTTGGTTTTCTTGCAATTATTATCATCTTTCAACCAGAGATTCGTAACTTGCTTGAGAAGCTTGGAAAAACAAGTTTCTTTACAAGAATTTCTACACTCACAGGCAGTGAGCGGGAGCGCTTAGTGGATGAATTAGTCAATGCGGCAATCGCACTGAGTAATGATAAAGTCGGAGCATTGATTACCATTGAACAAGCATCATCACTTCAAGACTATATTAGAACCGGTTCACCTATGAATTCGATGGTAACATCGGATGTACTACGTTCTCTATTTTCAACGAATACACCACTTCATGATGGAGCTGTCATTATTCAAGGGGATCGCATTGCGTGTGCTTCAGCATATTTCCCACCCACCAATATGGATTTACCGACAAGATTTGGAGCTCGACATCGTGCAGCTCTAGGGATTTCTGAAATAACAGATTCAATTACGATTGTTATATCAGAAGAAACTGGTCGCATATCCATTGCGGAAAATGGCGTGCTTTACTCAATGACAAAAGAAAAACTAAAAGAATACTTAAATCACGTCATTATTGAAGAAGAAAGTGATATTGAAATCACAAATATTAAACGCCGGTATGGGGATGTCAAACAAGATAAACCTGAGATAGTGAAGGTGGATGATGGTCGCCTTGATGATCAAAATACAGTATCTCCAAAGACAATCTTTACTAAAGTTAAACGTCCACCACAAGAACCCCTTGAATTAAAGGTAGAAGATGTTCTTAGTAGTCAAGGAGAACTAAAAGTTGAAGGGACAAAAACTGAAATTAAAGAAGTAGTTAAAAGACGAGTGAAAGGAGCTAAAAAGGATGACACGCAAGAATGAGCGAACAACCAATAATGAAAAAGTTGAAATCGCAAAGCAAATAGCTTCTCAATCTCAAAAAGTTGTAAAGACGTATGCTTCCATTGAAATGTCAATTATGCGAATCATTCGTTGGTTGTCTTCACTTGTGGATCGTTTACTGTTCAACCAACGATATGCCAAGATTGTAGCTTTAGGGCTTGCGGTAATTATTTATGCTTCAATTAACTTAAATACGAATATCTTTGAGGCTACCATATCTGGATCAGGGAAAGCCATTAATAATGTACCTGTCAGTGTGATTGCGAATACTGAAGTTTATGAAATTTCAGGACTACCTGAAACGGTGACAGCTTTAATTGTTGGGGATGTTGCGGATATCGCATTAACTGAAACTCAAGGACAATTTAGAGTGGTTGCGGATCTAACAGGACTAGCTGAAGGAACACATCAGATTAGTTTAATTCCTTCCAATTTCTCACCTCGACTTGCGGTATCAGTCACACCAAGCACTGCGATTGTGACAATTGAGCGCAAAACCACACAACGCTTCTTGTTGGATTATGACTTTGTGAATATGAATAAAATGGATTTAAGATATGTATTAGGTGTACCTGAACTTGAAGTCACAGAGATTCTTGTTCGTGCATCTGAGCGAACTTTAGATTCTATTGCCTTTGTGAAGGCCTTTATTGATGTGAGTGGAGTTGATGCTAGTTTTACAAAAGAAGTTCCTATTGTGGCTTATAATCAACTTGGTGAGCGAGTTGATGCACAGATTATTCCTTCCGTAGTGAGAGTGTCTGTCAACGTGTCATCGCCTAACAAATCAGTACCACTTGTGGTTGATCCTGTAGGGCTAATCCCTAATGGTCTAGCAATCTCTTCCATTGTCATGGATCATCAGGCTGTAACGCTCTATGCACCAGAAAGCGTCTTATCACGTATTAGTCGATTAACACTCCCAATTGATGCGACCACATTAACCCAAGATACAACCTTGGTTAGTAGTATTGCGATACCATCGGGAGTAAGACAATCGTCAATTTCAAAAGTTAATGTAGAGATTAAACTTGTTCCTGGAATCAGTCAAGAATTCTTGCAAATACCAGTTTCATTTAGAAACAATCGTCAAGGATTTAAATTCAGTCCAACAAATACTGCCGATGCCTATATGAATATCACGGTATTTGGGGCACCAGATCTTATTGCGCAACTACGAGAAGATGATATTGCGGTTTATATTGATTTATTTGATGCGCAATTAGGAATTAGTAGTATGGATGTATTTGTTGAGGTGAATAATGCTCGTTTCTTAGGATACTTTGTATTATCACCGGCTAAACCAACCATTGAAATAAATATTGTTGAATAGGGGGAAAAATGGGGCGTTATTTTGGAACTGATGGATATCGTGGTGTTGCCAATGAAACATTAAGTGTTCATCATGCATTTAAGATTGGTGAAGCATGTGGAGAACTAGCAATGAGCCATTCGGGAAAGATTGTATTGGGTCAAGATACTCGAGTTTCTTCACCATTACTCGCGAATGCCTTTAAAGCAGGATGTATGAGTCGTGGATGTGATGTATATGATTTAAAAGTAACATCCACTCCTTGTGTAGCTTATCATGTCACTCACGATGATTTTCATTTTGGAGTGATGATATCAGCTTCACATAATCCATATATGGATAATGGAATCAAGATTTTTAACCATGAAGGTATTAAGATTTCTGATCAGTTAGAAGCTTACATCGAAGATGTATGTGATGGAATTATTTCCTTATCTGCAACTCAATCTAAACACATTGGATTAGATGTTGATTTTAGTGATGGAGTTGATGACTACATTACTTACATAGTTAGTTTGATGACACAACGCCAAGATGTTAAGAAAATAGTTTTAGATTGTGCTCATGGGAGCACAACCACAACAGCCCAAAAGGCTTTTGAAGCCTGTGGCTTTGAAGTGGTTGTGATTAATAATCAGCCTAATGGAACAAACATTAATGATCATTGTGGTTCAACTCATCCACAAATGCTTCAAAAAGAAGTGGCGGCACATCAAGCTTTTTGCGGTTTTGCCTATGATGGGGATGGGGATCGCTTAATCGCGGTGGATGAACATGGTAAAATCGTGGATGGAGATCAAATCATGTACGCTTTAGGTAAACACTTAAAAGCACATCATAAACTTCATGATGATGTCCTTGTTGCCACTGTCATGTCCAACTTAGGATTTATAAAGGCTTGTGAGCTTGCCGGGATAAAGGTATTACTAACACAAGTTGGAGATAAATACGTCTTTGCGAAAATGAGAGAAACGCATGCATCACTAGGTGGGGAACAATCAGGTCATTTAATTCTTCCTGACTTGTTACCAAGTGGAGATGGAGTTCTCGCAAGTCTTCAACTCATGGAAATGTTACTAGAAACTAAGCAATCATTATCTGCAACGGTCTCTTTATGTCGACCATTTCCACAACTTTTAAGAAACATAAGAGTTAAAGACAAGTATATCACAATGAATGCACCTTACTTAAAGGAACTCATCCAACAAGTTGAAGATCAGTTAATCAGCGATGGACGAGTCTTAGTAAGAGCATCTGGAACTGAGAATTTGATCCGTGTTATGGTTGAGGCATCAACCCAGGAAAAATGTGAATGGTATGTGAATCACATCATTGAAGGTATCGAAGCACAAGAACGCAACTAAGCGTTCTTTTTTGTGATAAAATAATGACAATAAAAGGATGGTGATGATATGAAACATATCATTGGATTAGTTGAAGATGAAAAAGATCTTGGTGAACTTGTCAAAAGCTATCTAGAACGCGAAGGTTATCAGGTCAACGTCTATACGACATATCAAGCAGGATTAGCTCATGTGGGAGATGACGTATCTATGTGGATTTTAGATATTATGCTCGATGAAAAGAGTGGATTTGATTTACTTGAAAAAATCCGTGCTCTTAAACCATCGATTCCAGTCATCTTTATGTCTGCACGTGATCAAGAATTTGATCGCATTATTGGACTTGAAAAAGGTTCTGATGATTATATTACCAAACCGTTCTCACCTAAAGAACTTGTACTGCGTATCAATAATGTGTTGAAACGAGTCTATAAAGAAGGATTCTCAATACTTGAAATTGATGGTTATGTAGTGGATGAAAACCAACGTAAAGTGTTCTCTCATCAAGTGGATTTAGAACTGACAACTAAAGAATTCGATTTACTCATTCTATTTGTTCGCAATAAAGGGGTCGCCTTCTCACGTGAACAAATTCTTAATAAAGTATGGGAAACCAACTACTATGGTTCAGATCGTGTTGTGGATGACACCATGAGACGTTTACGTAAGAAATGTCCTAATTTAACGATTGCGACAATCTATGGGTATGGCTACCGATGGGGATAAACCATGTTTAAAATGTTTTATAAGAAGTTAACATTAGCTCAACAGTTGTTGGGGGTCATGTTAATATTCATCACGGTGTTCTCACTACTTTTCTTATTCATACTCTCACTTAACATTGATGCGTTTGTTCGTAATCAAATGTATGGCATCATCAAGAGAACCCAAAACAACATTATTTATAATTATCGCCTTTCACTTCGAGAGGAGCTTTTATATGGGGCTAATGACCCTAATATCATTCACGTCATTTTTACCCATGATGGTAATGTAGTAACCTCCAACAATTTGCCCCTAATATCCAACCAACTCTTTGGTGAGATAAAATCACTTGCTCTTGAACAAACCACTGGAACTCAAGATTATATCTCAGAATCAGATCATCGAAAACTTTTATTTACAATCACCCGTATTGATCAAGATACCGCCATTATGACCGCTATCTCGAATAATTATCGTGATGAATTTAAAACGTCGTTATTAAATAACACAGTCAATATACTCGTCACAGTAACAGGAGTGTTATTTCTATTACTTATGGCGTGGGTTGCGACAATCATTCGCCCACTCAATCAGATAAGGTCTTATGTGGAAAAGCGACGTTTAGGTCAAGATGTGCATCTTAACATTGATCGTGATGATGAAATTGGAGATCTTGCGAAAGCATTAGTGGCCATGAATGTTGAGGTTAAGCGGGCTTATGAACAGAAAGAAGAAATGATTCATAATATTTCTCATGATTTAAAAACTCCTATTGCTACTATAAGATCGTATTCTGAAAGTATTCTTGATGGAGTCTATCCATATGATACGTTAGAGAAAAGTGTTGAAGTAATCCTTCAACACGCGCAACGACTAGAATCAAAAGTAAAGGGTTTATTAACACTTAATCGAGTAGACTATGTTTCTAAAGATCCTACTATGATGGTCAGTATTGATATGAAAAAGGTTGTCGAGGATGCCATCTTGTCGATGAAGGTTATACGACCAGAAATCAAAATCGAGATGAATATTGAATCTCATACTTTCTTTGGGATTGAAGAACCATGGAGAATCTTGTGTGAAAATCTGATTGATAATGCCTTAAGGTATGCACAAACTAAGATTGTGATTAAAGTAAAAGGAAAAACACTAGAAGTCTTTAATGATGGAGAACCTATTGAAGCCGAAAGAATTCATCGTTTGTTTATACCTTATGAGAAAGGGAAGAATGGTAACTTTGGATTAGGTTTAGCTATTGTTAAGAAGATTGCGAATACATTCAATTGTACTGTGAGTGCAAAAAATCATAAGGAAGGTGTAAGCTTCATTGTGAAGGGGAATTAAGTATGATTAAAAGGCATGTATTTAAATACATGCCTTTTCCAATGATGCAATGTAATGTTATCTGATACAATGGTTATAGGTATAACAGGGGGAAAATATGAAATGTCCTTATTGTAATGAAGAGATGATCCAAGGGTATATCTATGGTGATCGATATGCTTTGAAATGGTCAAGTCAAAAGCTTATCTTAGGAACATGGGTTCAGAATGGAATTAAGCTTGGTAACTCAGGAGATATTTTTTCTAGGCCACGAGTAGAAACTTACTCTTGTGTGTCATGTAAGAAAATGATTATAAGTTATTGATTAATTTATTATGGTTTAACTAGACGAAAAAACATCCTTGTTTTGCAAGGATGTTTTTAGTTTATTTCTTATCGCCCTCAAGTAATGCTTGAGCGCTAGTAAGTAGTCCAGCCATATCTTGAATGTTTGATGGAATAATAATCTTAGTCGCTTGACCATTTGCGACTCTTTCAAAGGTTTCAAATCCACGAAGTGTAATATAAGCTTGGTCTGGTGCAGCTTTCTTAAGGAGTTCAACCCCTTTAGCTTGAGCTTCATAAACTCTCTCAATAGCTTCAGCTTCCCCTTCAGCTTCACGAATAAGTGCTTGTTTCTTAGCTTCAGCACGTAGGATAGCAGATTCTTTTTCCCCTTCCGCAATAAGGATGGCGGAGCGTTTTTCCCCTTCCGCAATCAAGATTGAAGAACGACGATCACGTTCTGCTCTCATTTGTTTTTCCATTGCATCTTGGATGTCACGTGGAGGTTGAATGTTCTTCACTTCAACACGGTTAACTTTAATACCCCAAGCATCTGTGGCTTCATCAAGAATACTTCTCATCTTAGTGTTGATAATTTCACGAGAAGTTAAGGATTCATCAAGTTCAAGTTCCCCGATAATATTACGAAGTGTAGTGGCAGTTAAATTCTCAATAGCACCAATTGGATTGATGACCCCATAAACATAAAGTTTAGGATCAAGAATTGAGAAATATACAACAGTATCAATCATCATCGTTACGTTATCTTTAGTGATAACTGGTTGTGGTGCGAAGTCTTTAACGTATTCCTTTAAAGTAACACGAGCTGCAACACGATCAAGAATTGGAATAATGAAATGTAAACCTTGGTATAATGTGCGATCATAGGCACCTAATCTTTCAACTACTAATGAGAAAGATTGCGGAACAACGCGAACAGTATACGATAAGACAATGATGGTGACTAATAGTAAAGCGACTAAAAGAATGATAATTTCCATGTGAGTTCCTTTCCTAGTCAACCGCTTTGACGATTAACTTAGCTCCTTCAAGAGCAACAACTTCTACAAGTGTACCTTCGGGTATGGGTTTCTTATCGATTGATTGAACACTCCATACCGATCCAAAAACTTTGACTTGTCCCCAGCTTGTTGAAGTAATGGCTGTTAATAATTGAGCTTGTGCACCAATCACGCGATCTTGATTGGTGGGCACAGTATTACCTCTAAAATAATTCGAAGCGAGAGGACGAATAGCGAGTAAGGATGCGATTGCTACCACAAGAAACATAATAATTTGAAGTGGTAGAGGACCTCCTAACCAAAGCACAATCAATGCGACAAGTGCACCTAGAGAAAACCAAAGTGAGACAAGTGTACCTGCTGTTTCCACCTCAATAAGAAGAGTGGCGACTAAGATAATGACCCAAATCCATTGTTCCATACAACACCTCCTTAAGGGTGAATTTGTGTGAGATCAATGACTAACATGTGATTTTTTGAATCAAACTGAGCAAGGAATCGCTGTCCACTCAATGGTTGATTGATCAAAGCACTGATGTCATCACACACTAACTTATTACTAATTCTACCATAACCCTTACCAATTGACACCTTATGAAGTTGTTCTAAGGCAACAAGTTTTAAATCGACTTCACGCTTTGTGATTGGTTTTATCGCAACCTTCATGGAATCTTTATTAAAACCGATGGTTACGTAGCGAACATCACTGAAATATGATGTTGCTGATGCGTTTAGCGTAATATTGGTGGGGTATACTCGTACAATCAATGCATGAGCGTTCCCAGTAACCCATTCAAACATAGCATTAACCTCCTTGTCATCATTATATTATTTTTCTTACAAAACTTCAATATCTTTATTTTGTGGAACATGCGAAAGTTGTCAAAATTAGGTATAATATGACCATGAATGAGATATTTACCTATAAAAACCAAGCGTTACATTATCGATTCCATTCCAACTCAGACACCACCTTGGTGTTTTTACACGGATGGGGACAATCCATGGTGATGATGGAACCTCTAGAACAACATTTTAAACCCATGGTTTCTACTTTAAACTTAGATTTTCCAGGATTTGGATTAAGTGCACCACTTAATGATGTCTGGTCGATTTATGATTACGCGGATGCGGTAGAGTCTTTATTGAAACAGTTGGGGATTGTTGATCCTGTTTTCGTGGCTCATTCTTTTGGAGCGCGAGTTGCGCTCATCCTATCTCATCGATTAAAGACATCCAAGATGGTCCTTACTGGAGCGGCGGGACTAAAACCTAAGCTTTCGTTACAAACACATCTTAAAATTAGGATGTATAAGTTATTAAAAATAGGACTTAGAATTCCTGTTTTAGGACCAAAACTTATTCCATTGAAAGCTCATTTTGGTAGTGATGATTATAAGCAGACTCAAGGGGCACTGCGTCAAACCTTTGTCAAGGTTGTAAACCAAGATCTCAAGGAATTACTTAGTGAAATCAATACCTCAACCCTTCTTATTTGGGGCGAACATGATGATGCAACTCCGTTATGGATGGGGAAACTCATGGAAAAGAAGATGAAGGATGCAGCCCTTATAGTCTATGATGATGAAGATCATTATGCGTATTATCATCATATGGGAAGAACTATTAAAATAATCGAGGCATTTGTTATGCCTAAAGTGAGGTAATATGAACTTAGAAACCAATCTATTAATTTTGGCGATGTCATTGACATTATGGCCACGTATGAAGCATGCACTCCATATGTTTCAACAAAACCGTTATGAGCATCCACGATATATTCCTTGGGTGCTTCAAAGTAAAACCACGTGGTCGTTATTCTTTTCCTCATTTCTTATGGGGGTTGCGATTGTATTAAGTGTGCTTATTCAAGTTCCATATGCGAGTGTTGCGATTTATGTTGGGTTAGCGCTAGTTTATCAAATCTTTAAGAGTCAAACGAAGTTTGTTAAACCATTAGTGATTACAGCTCGTGTTTCGCGTCAAATCGTTGTATTTTACATGCTTGTATTGTTGGTCTTATTCTCAATAAGCCTTATTTCTATAGATTCTGCATTCATTCATATCATTCTTGGACTAACACTTCTCATTATGCATGTTTTGATTCATTTTATGATGATGATTGTAGGATATCTAACTGCGCCACTTGAAAAAGTTGTGCATCATTACTTCATGAAAATCACACGTCGAATTCTTAAAAAGAATACGCGATTAATTAAAATCGGGATTACTGGAAGTTATGGTAAAACGACTTCAAAAAACATTATGAATGAAGTATTAAGCGCTTCATTTTATACCCTTATGACCCCAGCATCCTACAATACACCGATGGGGATTACTAAAACTGTTCGAGAGCTTCTAAAACCTATTCATCAAGTATTTGTATGTGAAATGGGTGCTGATAAAATGAATGACATTCATGTGCTTATGGGCATGGTGAAGCCACAATATGGAATTGTAACCGAAGTTGGACCTCAACACCTTGACACATTTAAAACTCAAGAGAATATTCTTAAAGAAAAGATGAAAATGATTGAAGAACTTCCAAGTAGTGGATGTGGATTCATAAACTATGATAATGAGTTTATTCGCTCGTATCATATTAAAAATAAAGTGCCTATTGTAAAGGTTGGAATTGAACATCCAGATTGTGATTATCGAGCACAGAACATTGTGGTCACTTCTTTAGGATGTCAATTTGAAGTTGTCACCAAAGAAGGAGTGGTGATTCCACTTGAAACAAAGCTTTTAGGAAGACACAATGTGATGAATATCTTGTTTTCTGTGGCGGTAGCACGTCACCTTCAAATTAACTGGGAAACCATTACAAAATCCATTAAGGCTTTAAAACCAGTATCTCATCGTCTTGAACCTAAAATGATGTTTGGACTTCATGTCATTGACAATGCCTACAACTCCAATCCAAAGAGTGCGATGCATTCACTTGAAGTATTAAAGATGATGCCAGGAGTGAGATACCTGATTACACCGGGTATGGTTGAACTTGGAGACAAAACTGATGAGTATAATGAAGCCTTTGGCGCAAACATGATCAATCATGTGGATGAAGTGATTCTTATTGGGAAAAATCGCTCATTACCAATTCAAAAAGGTCTCATGAATAGTGGCTTTGATATGGATCATGTCCATGTTGTGAACTCCACAAAAGAAGCCTTTGATTTGATTAAAAAGAAAGCAACACCACAAGATAGTATCCTGATTGAAAACGATTTACCCGACGCATTTATCCACTAATGCGTCTTTTTTTTAAGTGCATCATTGCGTTGATTAGAGTATAATGTGAAAGAGAGAAATGCAATGACACTTGAACAATTCGTGATAAAAGTATTGGGGATTGCGAAGATTGGAAAGAAATTTTCTAAAGATCCTTATGCCTTAGATAACTATGAAGAACTGTATACTTTAGGTCAAGAGATGGCTTCGAACATGATGCCACCACAGGATGCGTGTACAATTTTTGAGCGTGATGTTTATCCAACTCCAAACTTATCGGTGAGAGTGATGATTACGGATCAAAACAATCGAATTTTATTTGTGAGAGAGCGTCAAGATGGATTGTGGTCAATCCCAGGTGGATGGGTCGATTTATTTCAAAGTGTGCAACAAGCCGCAATAGCGGAAGCACTCCAAGAAGCGGGGGTTACGGTGAAGATTAATCGTATCCTTGCGATGTTTCAAAGAGAAAAACACAAAGACTATCCGACACTTATATCTGAAACATGCATTTACTTTCATGCGGTGGTGGAATCTGGAGAACCACATCCAGGATTTGAAACTTTAGATACGATGTGGATTAGTGTTGATGAAGGGCTCCCGCCTTTGTCACGCAAAAATTCTAAAGAAGAGATTATGATTTCATGGGAGTGCTATATTAAAAACAATCAACCATATTTTGAATAAGAAGGAGACATTATGAAACTCAATGTAGGTGTATTTTTCGGAGGTGCTTCAGTTGAACACGATATCTCCATCTTATCCGCAATGCAAGCGATGGCGGCACTAAGTCAAGATCGTTATCATGTGGTTCCGCTTTATCTCAATAAAGCAGGAACTTTAGTAAGTGGTAAGGCTTTAAGTGATGTGAAGACCTTTAAATCTTCAACACTTGTTCAAAAGAAATCGACTCCAGTGTCATTATATAAATCAGGTCAGTTTGTTTACATGAAACCCATCAAAGGATGGGGCAAACCAATTCGACTTGATGTGATTTTGCCTGTGGTTCATGGTACAAATAGTGAAGATGGTAGTGTCGCGGGATATTTAAATGTATTAGGTGCAGTGTATGGCGGAAGTGATGTGATTGCGGCGGCCATTGGACAAGATAAGGTCATCTTTAAACATATTTGCGAAAACTCAAGATTACCAATTGTGCCATGGTTTTGGTTTTATGGTCAAGATAAAGAGATCTCCAAGGTTGCGATATTAACACAAGCTAAACAACTTGGATATCCATTGATTATTAAACCTTCTAACTTAGGGAGTTCTGTAGGAATTGAACTTGTGAATTCAGAAGCTGAACTCTTTAGCGCAATTGAGCGTGCATCTCAATTTGATGAGAAAATTGTGGTGGAAAAAGCAATTACTCATTTAAGAGAAATCAATTGTTCAGTGCTTAAGAAAAAAGGGCAACATATAGCATCTGTCTGTGAAGAAGTGAGTAAGAGTGATGATATCTTATCATTTCAAGATAAATACCAACGTTCTGGGAAAGGGAAACACTCAGGTCCAAGCAAAGGAATGGCCTCTTTAGATCGAGTTATTCCTGC
The DNA here is from genome assembly GCA_018333955.1 of Erysipelotrichia bacterium. Taxonomy (GTDB): domain Bacteria; phylum Bacillota_I; class Bacilli_A; order Erysipelotrichales; family Erysipelotrichaceae; genus UBA6182. Next base: position 32,333 of record JAGXSD010000030.1, on the reverse strand, counting down.
CCCAATCAGTGAAGAACTCACTCGTGAAATTCAAGATCTTGCGACCACGTGTGCTCGCTTACTTAATGTGGGTGGGGTGGTGCGAATTGATTTTCTTTTAGACACTCAAAACAAACAAGTGTATATCAATGAAATCAATACAATTCCAGGGTCATTATCATTCTACTTGTGGCAAGCTAGTGGCATAGATTTTGAGACACTCATGGATATTCTTGTGGATGGAGCGATTGAAAGAGAACAACGGAAAGAAAAACTAACCTTATCATTTGAATCGTCGGTCTTAGAAGGATTTAAAGGAACAAAAAAATCTTCATAATTTAAAAAGGAGGTGGATTATGGATTTATTGAATCTAACCTTAGCGGAGTTTCGTACTCTCATTGAACAGAAAAAAGTTCAGGATCTGAGGATTGTTTTTGAAGAATGGCATCCTGCGGATATTGCGGAACTTTGCGAACATTTAACTTTAGAAGAAACCTTATTTCTGTTTAAAACAATTAATAAAGTCGCAACCTCCCAAGTCTTCTCATATTTAAGTATTGAAACTCAAGAGCGTCTTATTGAGGCTTTTTCTGGACCCCAAATTAAGTCTTTACTTGAACACGTAGAATTTGATGATGTGGTTGACTTTTTGGAAGAACTTCCTGATGTCTTGGTGCGTAAGGTGCTTCAAAATGCTTCAGAGAGTCAACGACAAGAAATCAATGTGTTATTATCTTATCATCCTAATTCAGCTGGGGCACTCATAACCACGCGTTATGTTGAGCTAAATGAAGCAGATACCCTTAAGGATGCGATTGGTAAAGTCCGTGCTCAAGGTAAAGGGGCAGCAAGTATTCAAACATGTTTTGTGGTGAATCAATATGATCGACTTATCGGAACCGCATTACTTAAAGATATGATGACGCATAATGAAGATGAACTTGTGAGTGATATCATGGAAACCGACATTATTAGTGTGAATACTAAGGATGATCGTGAGGAAGTGGTCAAGATCTTCTCCAAATATGACTTATCGGTTGTTCCTGTGGTTAATGATCAATTTTGTTTAGTAGGGATTATTACCGTTGATGACGTCATCGACGTTATTGAAGAAGAAGCGACCGAAGATATTCAAAGAATGGCTGCTATTACACCTATTGATGGGTCATACCTACAAACGAGTGTTTTAGAAATGTTTAAATCTCGAATTCCTTGGCTTTTAGTGCTCATGATTTCAGCCACCATGACAGGACTTGTGATGGAAGCCTATGCTCATATCACGATTGCTTTAACAAGTTTAGTGATCTTTATTCCAATGCTTATGGATACGGCAGGTAATGCGGGATCACAAGCTTCCGCAATGGTAATTCGTGGGATTGCGATTGATCATTTAGATATCAAAGATTTCTTTATTGTTTTGTTTCGAGAGATGAAAGCTTCAATCGTGACTGGAGTTATTTTGTTTGTGGTGAATGTTATTCGAATCTTAGTCTTCTCACCTTCAATTAGTTTTGGGGTTGCGATTTTAGTCTCCTTAGCCATTTTTATTACCATTGTTCTGGCTAATCTAATCGGGGGGTCACTTCCTTTAGTGGCATTACTCATTAAAGTTGATCCTGCAGCCATGGCGGGGCCAGTCATTACCACTTTGGTGGATGTTGTGGCTTTGATTATTTACTTTAATATGGCAGCATTTTACTTGGCGAGGGTCCTCACATGATTGATTTCAACCAATGTAACCCAACACTACTGTCTGAATATATTGAAGGACGTCAAGTTAAAAACCTTCGTGAGCTTTTTGATGAAATGAATATTGTCGACTTAGCTGAAATTGTAGCTGAGTTAAGCGTTGAAGAGATTATGTTTTTATTTAAGATTCTTAGAAAAGAGATTAGTGCCCAATTATTCACTTATTTACCCAATGATGTGAAGGCACAAATGATTACATCGTTTACTTCAGGCCAAATCAAGTCGATGATTGAGACTTTATATACGGATGACTTAGTTGACTTCCTCCAAGATCTTCCCGCAAATTTGATTCGTCAAATTCTAAAAGAAGCCGATCATGAACAACGATCAGAGATTAACTTATTGTTAAGTTATCCATCTTACAGCGCTGGTAGTTTAATGTCTTTAGATTTTGTGGAACTTAAGGCTGAAGATAGTGTTAAACAAGCAATCACAAAAATTAAACGTCAAGGCAAAGATGCGGAAACGATCCAAGTATGTTTTGTGGTGGACGAACAAAGAAATCTAGTCGGATCAGTCTCTTTGAGAACTATTCTTTTTGAAGATGATGAAACCATTATTAAAGATATCATGGACATTGATGTGATTTATGCAACCACTCATGACGACCAGGAAGTCGTTGCGAAGCTGATGCAACGTTATGACATGACGGTTGCTCCGATTGTGAATGATGAGCTTCGTCTTATTGGGATTGTGACGATTGATGACATGATTGACGTTTTAGAAGATGAAGTCACCGAGGATATTCAAAAGATGGCGGCGATTTTACCTTTAGAGGGTTCTTATTTAGAAAGCTCACTCTCTGATATAGTAAAATCCCGTATTGCTTGGCTATTAGTCCTCATGGTGAGTGCGACCTTAACAGGCAGTATCATTGGTGGATTTGAGGAACAAATAGAACTTAACCCAGCCTTATCATTCTTTATCCCAATGATCATGTCCACGGCAGGCAATGCGGGTTCACAAGCATCAACGATGGTCATTCGTGGTATAGTCGTAGATCAACTTGATACAAAAGATATCTTTAAGGTTTTATCAAAAGAACTCATGGTGGCCTTGTTAAGTGGAAGTGTCATATTCATGGCGAATATGATTCGTGTCCTCGTGTTTATGCCGAATACTGACTTATCAGTGCATGTGGTGGTTTCTACGACATTGTTTATCATGATGGTCATTTCTAAGATGGTGGGAGGGCTTCTACCACTACTTGCGAAAAAGTTAAATCAAGACCCAGCTGCGATGGCAGCCCCACTCATTACAACGATTGTGGATGCTTTGGCGATGTTGATATACTTCACACTTGCCTTGCTTTGGTTAGGAATTTAGTTTAAAAATTGATATAATGGAATTGAAATAAGGAGAAACTTATATGAGTACACCCCATAACCATGCGAAACTAGGGGATATCGCTAAAACGGTATTAATGCCCGGAGATCCTCTAAGAGCTCAATTTATTGCGGAAACGTTTCTTGAAGATGTGGTCATGTTTAATCATGTCAGAAATATGTATGGCTTTACTGGAACCTATCAAGGTCATAGAATCTCAGTGATGGGATCAGGGATGGGGATGCCATCCATTGGTATTTATTCATATGAACTTTATACGGTCTATGGTGTTGAAAACATCATTCGTATTGGTTCAGCAGGGTCATATCATAAAGATGTTAAGGTTTATGATGTCATCTTAGCAGATAGTGCTTGGAGTGAGAGTTCATTTGCGAAGACAGCCTTCAATGTGGATGATTCAGTATTATTTCCATCACCAACTTTAAATCAAGCATTACTTAAAGCGGCAGAGCATTTAAACATTGATGTGAAACTTGGACGTATCCACTCATCCGATGTGTTCTATCGTGATTCAGGTGTCAGTTTTGAAACGATTGCGAAAGAAACAGGCAGTATGTGTGTTGAAATGGAATCCTTTGCATTGTTTGCGAATGCGAATAAACTTGGAAAACATGCCGCTTGCTTAGTCACGATTTCAGACTCATTAGTGACCCATGAAGCAACAACGCCGCAAGAACGTCAAGAGTCATTCACTAAGATGATGCAAGTCGCATTAGAAATGGCAAAACTATGAAACATATCTTGTTTGTGAAGGGTTTAAAAACCCAAGATGATGTGAGAAAAGTCACTGAAGCGCTTCAAGAAACTCAATTAGAATTTGAAGTTTCACTCTCAAATCAAGCGGTGATTGTGCATGGTCGTAATGATCTTGTGAGAGTTGCGAAAGTTGCGCTGCTTGAAGCGGGATATATTGTCGATTAAAAAAGTAAACCTGAAGGGATTCCTTCGGGTTTTTATTTAGCAAAAATTCATGGTTTTTTGAGTCATTTAGGACTTGATAAAACATTTTGGGTATGATAGTATTTAAAGGCGCTAAGTTGCTCAGCACGTGTTGGAGATGTACTCAAGAGGCTGAAGAGGTGCCCCTGCTAAGGGTATAGGTCGGGAAACTGGCGCGAGGGTTCAAATCCCTCCATCTCCGCCATTCTTATCGAATATTTTAACAAACGGTCCAGTGGTGTAGCGGTTAACATGCCTCCCTGTCACGGAGGAGATCGCGGGTTCGATCCCCGTCTGGACCGCCATTTCTTTGCAGGTGTAGTTCAGTGGTAGAACACGACCTTGCCAAGGTTGAAGCGGGGGTTCAATTCCCCTCACCTGCTCCAGAATCAAATTTGAGTCCTATATGGGGCTTTTTTTGTGGCTTCTTGATGAAATCTATTTCTATCGTAGTATTTGAGAAAACTTAGCGGTAAAATAATGATATAGACTGTGGGGTATTAATATGAAATCATTCACTTGGAAGCATGCTTTAGTTTTGTTTATTACAAGTGCATTTGTGGGAGGAACAGCTTACTATCTACGACCCATCACCAATAACTACCCACTTCTTACGGCTAATACACCTCATATTACAGGCTCAATGATACAATTCTTTGAACTTGATCGACCTGTATTTAAAGGTAAATTATTCCAAGTGAAGGTTATTGATGTGGTGCGGGTCCATCCTAAAAATCCTAATCCTTATCTTGGTGAAGTAGTCAATTATCGCATTAATCTTGTGTTTGCACCTATAAGTGAAAAACCATTTGAATCTCAGGGTATGTTTCTACAACCGCAAAATGCAGCGTTTAAACGTTTCCTCATGAAACCATCGATTACTTCCGATTATGGAGGATTAGAAGCATGGAACTCAGCTGGGACTTTTAGATTTTCAACCATCCCTAATGTAGCAGTACTAGAATGTTTTGCCTATCAATATCAATTATCGTTTAGTAATCTTGGAGATACCAACTTATCTAATGCTGGGTACAATCCTCAGTCTTTCGAAGAACATTTCAAAGAGCTTCAGTTTGTCTTTGTTGTAGGGACTCAAAAGGATGTTGTGCATATCACCATCAATGAGATTGTTGATTATATTGAATCTGATGAGAGATTTCTTGAGCGAGACGATTTGAAAGCAATGTATAACCAAAGTGTACTTGGGTCTCCAAGTCTAGCAGTTTATCGTTAAACACAAGATTTGGCTTTGTATGGTTACGATACCAGTCCCAAATCAATCCCAAAATTATCACAAAACTCAGTATAATATGAATAGTTGTATTCTCAACAATGTTAAATAGGGTTGTATTTTAGCCCTTTTTTCTTTATGATACCTTAGTGAAGGCAGGCTACTATGAATATCTTAATTCAAAACAACATTTCTCTTAAACGATTTAACACTTTACGCTTAGACTCAACATGTGACTATGCCATTACACCTTTAAATATTGAAGGTGTTATTGAAGCGATAAAACTAACACAGGGCAAACGTCGTGTGGTTTTAGGTAATGGATCCAATGTTTTACTGACTAAAGAACACTACGATGATAATACAGCTTTTATTCTTATGCACCGACTTGATGAACTCGATATTAGTGATACTGAAATCATTGTCGAGGCCGGACGAACACTTCATGATCTTGCTTGGTTCACGATGGATCACGAAGTGGATGGGTATGCTTTTTGTGAAGATATCCCAGGGACTGTAGGGGGCGCATTACTCATGAATGCAGGTCAATGGGAGTTTACTATTTCTCAATATGTCAATTGGGTTGAAGTCGTTCATTGTGATGATGCACGACTTGAGCGAATTGTTCCCAATGAAGGATTCTTTGGATATCGTCATTCCACATTACAAAACATGAATGCGATTATAGTTCGTGCGAGTTTAAGTGTAAGTCATGGTCAATACAATGACATCTTTGAGAAAATCATGTACTACAAACGTGAACGATATATGAAACAACCTCGTAATTATCCTAATGCGGGAAGTGTCTTTAAACGTCCTTATAAAAATGGTGAATCGCTTTATGTTTGGAAACTCTTTGATGCGACAAACTTGCGTGGGCATCGCGTTGGAGGAGCACAAATCTCTGAGAAACATCCTGGGTTTATTGTGAATGTTGATCATGCGACATCCACAGATTGTGTAACCTTAATTGAAGAAGCAAAACACAGAGTCAAAGAAGCATTTGATGTGGACTTAGAACTTGAATGGAGAATCATCTAAACTGTCTTAGGACAGTTTTTTTAGTCAAATAGTTAATATCCTTAATCAAAGTGTGATAGGATGTGATTAAGGAGAATTGCGTATGGAAACTGTCATTATTGCATTATCAATTTATTTCTTTCTTTGGTTTGTAGTCTTAACCTTAATTAAAAATGCAGGATATATTGATATCGCATGGGGACTTGGATTTGTCCTCATTGCCTGGGTAGCACAGCTTACTTATAATCATCCGATTGGATGGGTGATAGTGGCTTTAGTGAGTATGTGGGGACTTCGCTTAGCTTACCATATTGGGAAAAGAAATATTGGTAAACCTGAGGACTTTAGATATCAAAACTTTAGACGTGAATGGGGTAAAAATTACTTTGTGCGATCAATCTTTCAAATCTACTTACTTCAAGGTGTTCTTATGTTTATTGTTTCATTATCATTTTTGGAAGGGCTTAGTAAAGATCATATTCATACCCCAATCCTTTATGCTTTAGGACTATTATTATTTGTGATTGGATACGGTTTTGAAGTGATTGGGGATGCTCAACTTAGAGCACATACGTCCAATCCTTCCAATAAAGGGAAACTCATGAAAACTGGTTTATGGAGTATGACACGTCATCCAAATTACTTTGGGGAATCTGTACTTTGGAGTGGGCTAGCACTTATGTCGCTTGGATTGAATACAAGCTTTGTGCCAATACTTGGAGCACTCACCATAACCATCCTAGTACGTTATGTATCGGGAGTTCCATTATTAGAAACACGAATGAAAAAATACGAAGGGTTTGAGGAATATGCGAAAGATGTCCCAATCTTCTTCCCAAAGATCAAATAGGAGGAACTTTATGTTTGTAACCTTTTTAGTCGCTTTTGCGGTGTTTATGGTCATTGATTTGATTTGGTTAGGTGTTATTGCGGCTCCATTTTATCGTAATCAAATCGGCTTCTTAATGGCTAAGAATGTGAATTGGGCTGCGGCAGTATTATTTTATATCATCTTTATTGTGGGTATGGTGGTCTTTGTGATTCAACCTGCATTAACGGCACAATCCATAACATCCGCTATTTTGTTAGGAGCATTATTTGGTTTAGTGACGTACGCCACCTATGACTTAACCAACTTAGCTACTCTTGAGGGATGGCCTCTGACCTTAGTGGTTGTGGATATCATTTGGGGAACAACCTTAAGTGTCTTAGTGAGTACCATTACTTATATCTTGATGAATGCCTTCTTCTAGAAGGCTTTTAACATGGTCAAAAGTGAAAAAATACGATACAATAACAAGCGAGGTAAACATATGAGAATGAATGATATTGGCGTCATCGGCATGGCCGTGATGGGGAAAAACTTAGCTTTAAATTTTGCGGATCAAGGATTTGACGTCGCAATCTATAATCGAACCACAAGTGTAACTCGTGAAGTTATTCTAGAAAATCCAAATCAAAATCTAGACATGCATGAAACATTAGAAAGCTTTGTGAAGTCTTTAAAAACACCACGAAAACTTTTAATTATGGTTCAAGCAGGGAGTGCCGTTGATAAAGTGATTGAAAGTGTACTTCCTTTTTTAGAAAAAGGTGATATTGTCATGGATGGAGGGAATTCCTTCTATTTAGATACTCAAAAACGTTACCAAGCACTTAAACCTTTAGGATTTCATTTCTTAGGTGTTGGTGTCTCTGGAGGAGAAGAAGGAGCTCGCTTTGGTCCTGCGATTATGCCTTCGGGAGATAAAGAGGCGTATGATCAAGTTCAGCCTTATCTTGATAAGATTGCGGCTAAGGCTTATGAAGAAGCGTGTGCTGCCTATGTAGGGCAAGATGGTTCAGGCCACTTTGTGAAGATGGTGCATAACGGGATTGAATATGGCGATATGCAACTGATTGCGGAAGCATATAGTGTTTTAAAAGAAGGATTTAATACACCAATTCCTAAGATTCAAAGTATTTTTGAGACTTGGAATAAACATGACCTTTCCTCATATTTAATTGAAATTACAGCTCAAATTTTGAGTGTAAAAGATAAACATAGTGATCATTTTCTGGTTGAGATGATTGAGGATGTTGCACATCAAAAGGGAACTGGAAAGTGGACTGCGAATGCCTCATTAGAATTTAATGTGGATTCATCGGTCTTAACTTCTGCGGTATTTGCGCGATTTATGTCTGAAATCAAAGACAAGCGTCTGATGGCTTCTAAGCGTTTTCCTAAGGTTAAAACTCAGGAGTTAATACTCAGTGAAGCATGGATATTAAAACTTGAGAAAGCTTTGTATGTGGCGAAACTGATGAGTTACGCCCAAGGATTTGAATTACTATCCAATGCGAATGAGCGCTATCATTGGAACTTAAACTTTGGAAGTATCGCTAAGGGATGGCGTGCTGGATGCATTATTCGAGCGCAATTCTTAAATAAGATTGCGACTGCGTATGAGGTCCATCCAGAGTTAGAACATTTACTCTTTGATGAATACTTTGCATCGATTGTCCACACTCATATCCAAGATTTACGTGATGTGGTGAGCTTAGCAGCTCAACATGGGTTTGCGCTTCCGACCTTCATGAATGCCTTGGCATATTTTGATGGCTTAACAACCGCTTATTCAAGTGCAAATCTCATTCAAGCGCAACGTGATTTCTTTGGAGCTCATACGTTTAAACGTTTAGATCAGGAAGGAAGCTTCCATGATGAATGGAAATAAGACCACATTCTTTACTCTATTTGGTGCTACAGGAGATTTAACCTATCGTAAACTTATTCCTGCTTTGTATAATCTTCATTCATTAGATTATCTTGATAAAGGATTTAAGATTCTTGCGATTGGAAGAAGAAACTACACACAACAAGAGTATTACGATATCTTACGTCCTTGGTGTGAGAAGTTTGTGCGCACAGGATTTAATGAGCGTGTTTTTGACGGGTTTTTATCTCGTATAGAATATGTTCAAATGAGATTTGATGAAGTAGAAGATTATCAAGTACTCGTTGAGCGTTTTAAGGAATGTCCTAAATCTCAACATCTATACTATCTTGCTGTCGCATCTTCATATTTTGATGTGATTGCTTCTAATTTAGTAGAAAGTGGATGTACAGCGCTTGCGAACACCAAGCAATGTGTGATTGAGAAACCTTTTGGAACATCATTTTCAACCGCGCAAGAGCTGAATGATACATTACTTAAGTTCTTCTGTGAAGAAGAGATATATCGTATAGATCACTACTTAGGCAAAGAAATGATTCAAAACTTACTAGCGATTCGATCTGAGAATCCTATTCTAACACCTCTTTGGAATGATCAACTGATTGATTCTATTGTGGTACGTGCTCTAGAAGAAGTGGGTGTAGAGTCCAGAGGGCAATACTATGATCACTTTGGGGCAATCAAAGATATGGTTCAAAACCATTTGTTTCAGATTGTAAGTTTATTGCTTATGAAGCCATCAAGTAATCTAGATGAGCGGATAGCCAATCAAAATGAAATTATTGAGCACCTTGAACTCTATCATCAAAGTGAAGATGATGTAATCTTAGGTCAATATGAAGCTAATCAAGCAGTGAGTGATTCGCTTAAAGGGTATAAAGATGAAGAACATGTTGACCCGAATTCAAAAACTGAGACATTTGTGTCATTAAGAACGCGTGTAAACTTAGAACCCTATAAAAACATTAAAGTGATCCTACAAACTGGGAAGCGGACACATATGCGCTCAACTGAAGTGATTATTAACTTTAAAGGGCATGGGGCACTCCCTAATCAACTGATTATTAAGATATCACCAGATGAAGGTGTTTACTTACGTATGAACATTAAGAAACCAGGACCAAGTCATGATGTGGAAACGGTGATGATGGAATATTGCCAATCCTGTGTGTATGAGAATCGTTTAAATACTCCTGAAGCCTATGAAAGACTTCTTAAAGCAGCGATTTTATTAGATCGTTCCTTGTTTACGCCATGGGAAATGGTGTCATCGAGCTGGCGTGTTGTGGATGAATGGTTAGATTTTATTAAGACTCATCAAGTACCTCTTTTAATGTATCCTGCGAAAACCTATGGACCGACCAAGGTGATGGAACATATCAATGAAGACCTCCAATAAGATTGTGATTATTTATGATTTTGATAAAACCTTGACCGCAAAGGACATGCAGGAATATGGTTTACTTCAAGATCTAGGATATGTTAATCCACAATTGTTTTGGTCTGAAGTAAAAGCCTTTTGCGATGAGCATCATATGGATCCAGTACTAGGTTACATGTATAAACTCATGGATGTTGCGAAAAATCAAAATCAACCTATTACTAAAGAAAGACTATTTTCATATGGTCAACGTATTGAATTTGTGAAGGGAGTGGATGAATGGTTTAAAACATTATCACAACTTTCAAAAGCTCTTCAAATCAATATTGAACATGTGATTGTATCCAGTGGACTTACAAGCATGATAGAAGGAACTTCCATCGCTCCATACTTAACTCACATCTATGGGTGTGAATACGTGTATAATAAAGAAGGTGAAGCCATATGGGCAGCCGTGGCGAATAATTACACCATGAAAACCCAGTTTATTGCCCGTATCCATAAAGAAGCACATGATTTAAGTGATCATGTGCAAGTGAATGATAAATCCTCACTTCGTCCTGTGCCTTATTCACATATGATTTATATTGGGGATGGATTTAGTGATGTGGCTTCAATGAGAATGATTCATGAACAAGGTGGACTTACGTGTGCCTTGTATCATCATGATGCGAGTGTTGCGCAAGGTCTACTTAAAGATGGTCGTGTGCATGGGGCCTATGAAGCAGACTATCGAATTGAAGGAGCTCTCTATCAGAAGGTTGCATCCTATATTTCCTATATTTCAATGCCATAATGGGCATAGTATTTGAACTCAACGTGCTTACTCATTACAATGACACAAGATAGAAAGAGGTGTTTATGAACACAGTCATAAAAGCCATTGCAGAGCGTCGTTCCATGACGCAATTAACAAAAACCCCTTCATTTGATAAGGAACTTGTTTCCACAACGATTAAGGATGTACTCAAACATACCCCTTCAGCTTTCAATTCGCAAAGCAGTGGGGCATTAGTGATTACAGGCGATGTTCATGAAGCATTTTGGGAAGAAGTTCGACATCGTGTACTTCCACTTGTAAGTGATGAGAAAGCGATTATTCGCACCAATAAGAAAATTGATGGCTTTAAAGCAGGGGATGGAACAGTTATCTTCTTAGAAAATCAGACTATTAATCAAAGTCTAAGAGAGCGTTTTCCACTTTATGCTTCCTCAGTGGATTTATGGGCTGATCAAGGTCAAGGCTTTGTTCAGTATGGAGTTTGGTTAGCACTCCATGAGTTAGGTTTTGGGGTATCCTTACAACATTACAACCCACTCATTGATGATTATATCTACGACAAGTTAAAGGTTGAACGTCACTTTAAGATTGTAGGCCAAATGCCATTTGGAAAGATTGCGGGAGAATTCTCTAGTAAATCCTACATTGATTTATCACAACGTTACTTTGAAAGATAATGCCTAAAAAGCATTTTTTTTTTGATCACATTTTAGCACTTATCACTTGACAGTGCCAAAATATTGATTATAATATAGTTGTAAAGATTAGCACTCTACTAACTTAAGTGCTAAAGGAGGAACAACTATGGTCAGATTTAATCTTGCAACTCGTCCTACTACATCTCTATTAGATTCATTCTTCATGGATGATTTCTTTAATGATCGCTTCACTCCATTCTCAAACTTTGCGGGTGTGGATGTCATCAAAAATGACAATGGTTATGAACTACATGTGGATTTACCAGGAGTCAATAAAGATGACATTGTGATCGATATGAAAGATGACATCTTAAGTATTAAAGTTGATTCTAAAGAAGAAAAAGAAACTAAAGAGAAAAACTACGTCATTCGTCAACGCTCCACTCGTCAGTTCTCACGCTCATTCAAAGTAGCAGGTGTCCAAGAAGATAACATCAGTGCTCTTTATGAGAATGGGGTATTGACACTTAATCTTCCATTTAAAGAAAAAGTCGAAGTCTCAAGAAAAATTGAAGTGAAATAAGGGCAAAAACATTGCCCTTGTTTTATAATAGGATTAAGGAGATGTCCTTATGAAAGTTAAACTGCCTCGCTTTAATAAAAATACCCGTCAACTTGTATTGTTTCGTGGAATGAGATACTTTGAGGAACAAAGGATGAAACAGATCTCTAATCATGATCATACCTATGTGTATGAAGTGAAAGGGGAAGTCAACAAGTATGAAGTGGTCATTAATGTTGCGCAAGATGATACCATCGTCTTTTCATCGTGCACATGTCCATATGAAGATGGGGGATTTTGTAAACACCAAGTGGCAGCTTACTTTGATATCCTGAATGAACAAGGTCGCCTTCATCTCGATGATTATAAAAATAGTCTTACCCTTAAAGAAAAGCATCCAAGTAAACCAGTTCCTGAAGGCTGGAGTAAAGAAGATTATCTTGAACTTCAAAAGTTTAATGTGAAGAATTACATGAGTACTTTTACTAAAGAAGAACTCATGGATCTTATGGTGATGTATATGAAACAGGATATGAAGCTCTTTATGTATTTATTCCATCATTATATGGTTGAAGAAGAGAAGAATAAGATTAAAGGATTAAATTAGTATAATTTCTAAAACACTTTCACAAAATTGACGAAAGTGTTTTTACTTGTTATAGTTTTCACAAGAAGATGGGAGGGATGTTTATGACACGCCTTCATGCAAAATGGTGTAAACCATTGTGTTATGTGCTAGTCCCGGCATTCGTACTATTCCACATCTACAAGTTGCTTACGGAAGATTTTATGATGTTTACTCGAGATGGAACTCAACGTTATGATGTCTTATCATTAGTATGTCAGTGGGTTATTCCTATGTTGATTGGATGTATCCTTGGCTTGTTCTTAATCTTCCTTGTGCAATTTATCCAACGTCAAAGCCAAATTAAACGAATCAAACAAGATCAACTTAATCAAGAGTGATCTGGCCAGAACATGATGTTCTGGCTTTTTTTCATGACATCCTAGGTTGGCTTTGATACAATAGAAGTATGGAAAAACTACTTAAAATAAAACCGCATTTTAAAGAAAAGATTTGGGGTGGATCTCGTCTTAAAGAACGCTTTAATTTTGATTCGCCTTATGAGAAGACTGGGGAATGTTGGGCTGTGTCCGGAATTAGTGAAGGAGAAAGTACAATTGCTGGGGGAATTCATGATGGGAGACCATTAAATGAAGTTTATCGTGAAAATCCAGCATGGTTTGGACATAGTGAACATGACACATTTCCGATCTTAGTTAAGATTATTGATGTGAATGATGATCTTAGTATTCAAGTGCATCCTAATGATGTGGATGCGCAAGCAATGGGTCTCAAACATGGGAAAGCAGAAGCATGGTATATCTTAGAAGCGACGGAGCGATCTGAAGTTGTGCTAGGTCATACCTGTGCTACACGAGAAGAACTCGAATTTTGTCTTAATAATCCGACAGATCATGAATGGTTAAATCGATTCAATATCCGAGCTAATCAATTCTACTATTTACCTGGAGGAACGATTCATGGTAAATGTGCTCATACTTTACTGTATGAGATTGAACAAAACTCTGATATTGGATTTAGAATTTATGATTACAAACGCTTAGATGCGATGAACCAACATCGCCCTCTACATCGCAAAGAAGCACTTTCATGCATTAAGATTCCTGACATCACTCGTGAAGTCGCCCCCACAAAGATTATTACCTCGACGATGAAACATACTTCGTTCTTAAAGAGTGAACATTTCATTGTGGAACATGCCATCATTGATGAAGATACTGTTTTCGAACATGATTCACCTTTTACCATTATTGGTTTCCTTTCAGATGGAGGACTTAATCATGAAGAGTATAAAGCAGGAGATCATGTGATTATCTTGAATCATTGTCATGAATATACCCTGCATGCGAAAAGTGAAGTCATGATCATTCACATGCCTAAGCGTAAAGAACAAAATTAATGATTAGAAATCACCTATCTGGGTGATTTTCTTTTCTAGAGAACACTTTACTTTATTTTTGATAGAAAGATAGGTATAATAAGGACTCGAAAGTGAGGACCTTAGATGAAAGTCTTTAAGAATAAAAAAATATATACCTATCAAGAAACCTTTAGAACCGCAGTGTGTTTCTTCAATGGTCTTCGTTTCATCAAACAAGCAAAACAAGCAAAAGCAATTAATAAGCCGTTTGTGGAGCGCATTATGTTAGGTGTAACTGAAGTGAATGGATGCACCTTGTGTTCCTATCAACATACTGGAATTGCTTTAAAAGCAGGATTAACTCGTGAAGAGATTAAAGCACTCCTTGATGGAGAACTTGAAAGTGTTAACGATAACGAAATTATTGGAGTTCTTTTTGGTAAGCATGTGGCGGATCAAAGAGGATTATTTGATAAAGAAGCGTATGATCGTATGGTTAAAGAATATGGTGATGAGCGTGCATTGGGTGTATTAGGTGCAGTACGTATCATTATGTTTACCAACATTATTGGAATCATGGGAGGAGTGTTATTTGATACCCTCACATTTAAAAACAAAAAGTTAGGACTTTTCCTACACGAACTTGTTAGGCTTCCATTATTTATTCTAATGATGCCATTGGCTTTTATGACATTCATGGCTCTGCAATTTACAAGCAGTGAACGTTTAAAATTAGGATATAAAGCTTAATGAAAAGGTGCTCAATTGAGCACCTTTTAGTTTATAGTAATAGCAAGCTTAACGCCATCACGGCCATGCCACTGACAAGCCCATAGATGGATAGATGATGTTCTCCGTATTTTTCGGAGGCTGGAAGGAGTTCGTCAAGGGAGATAAAGACCATGATGCCTGCAACCCCTGCAAATAATATCCCAAGGATTACATCATTAAGGAAAGGCATCAGAATCAGATACCCTACAAGAGCTCCAATAGGTTCCGCAAGTCCTGATAAAAATGAATAGAAGAAAGCTTTGCGCTTTGATCCTGTTGCGTAATAAATAGGAACTGAGACCGCAATCCCTTCAGGAATATTGTGCAGTGCAATCGCAATCGCGATCGGAATGGCTAAAGTTGGTTCTTTAAGTGCCACCACAAAGGTTGCAAGACCTTCTGGGAAGTTATGGATTGCAATGGCAAGTGCGGTAAAGACACCCATACGCATAAGATTGCCTTTTTTAAGGGCTTCATTATCAACATCCTCCACATTATGGAGTTCATGAGGGTTCTCAGCTTTAGGAATAAACTTGTCAATAATCGCAATTAAAAGCATGCCACCAAAGAATGATAATACATTGACCCATGATCCTAGTGTTGTACCTAATTCTAGAATAAGACCATCCTGAGCCTTCACAAAGATTTCAATCATTGAGACATAAATCATCACACCGGCAGAAAATCCTAATGCGAGAGATAAAAACTTAGTATTTGTGGTTTTCGCAAAGAAAGCGATAGTACTTCCAATCCCGGTACTTAGACCCGCGAATAGAGTAATTAAGAATGCAAATAAAACATTATTCATAAAAGTGACCTTTCTAAAATTTAGTCAATTTCAACATTCACTCGTCCAATGACATAGGAATGAGGGATCGTATATTGTTCTTCACAAAACTCATACACTAGATTAGGAGTTAGAACGCCTTTAAAAGGCAATGTATTCCACAATGATGTTTTTAATACAAATCTTAGGAAACTAACACCTGATAGTTTAAATGGATGTGCACTTTTAAAGGGTTCAAATGAAATTGCTTTTAGTTCACAACCTTGTGACATCATCCGCTTACTGGTCAAGAAGTCTTTACGTTTCTTGATTGCGTTTATATCATAAGGTTTTGAGAAAGCAATAAGTTTATTGAGTTGTTCACTAATGCGTAAAGCATGGTCATCTGAGATGAGTAAAGTAAACCTTGTGACTTTATGTTTGTATTTAAATCCAAATCGATGGGTAAAGGATTCTTCATCACTGGTAAGAAGTACTCCTTGTTTTTGCCAAGGCCATGATGCATTGATTCGAGGCATCACCACCACGTGATAGACTTTGCCCTGAAATCCAATATACACAAAAGAATGACGGATTTGTTGTTTATCATTCATCACGAAATAAACATGAAGTCTTTGAGTGAGATTCGCCATTGAGGCAAAATTAGACACTGTTCTTTGATCTGAAAGTAGCCATTCATTGACTGTATGGATTAGATATGAGGGTAATATCCGTGATAAAAACAACGGTAAATGAAGTCGAGTGGTATGAATATTTTGATGATCTCTCATCATCTTTTTAATGATGAGGTGGCGATATGCCTGTACAATACTTGATCCTAGCATGAATAGTAACACAAACCATGATTGAAGTAAATCACTTTGGTATGGGTTGAAAATCAAAATCAATCCATAAGGAAGTGCGATCAGCGTATCTAAGACTAACATGCGTGTGATTTTAAATTGAACTCGCTTAAGTCCAATGTAACCACTTAATCTTAGTGCAAGTTGAATCACAATCCATAATCCGATGAGCTGATCCAGTGTCATCCAAGTATCAATGCTCCATACTCCAATGGTGAAGACTAACGAAAAGAATCCACCTATCTTAACAAGCCTTTGATGAAAGATGGGTGTAGACATCACTTGAACTAAAATAAAACGTGTAAAGGCCCAAAAGAAAAAGGATATGCTAAGTAATAATCTGAAAAGCCATGTTTCTTGAAGAAAGACGACATGCAAAAGGGCAGCACTCGTCCATGAGAGGATTGAAATTAAACTTAAATAGGGATAAAGCTTCATTGATATAGGTTGAGCATCTGTTTTCATAGTCCTATTATACACTGAAGTATCAGTGAATCAATGACAACATTAGTTGCGAAAGCAACTAAAAAAAGATACAATATTGAACAAGTGAGGTGTTTATGAAAGCAATTTTATTTGATTTAGATGGCACATTGTTGCCTATTGATATGCATGAGTTTGAATCAATCTATTTTAGAGGGTTATCTTCCCACTTTATGGATTGGATGGAACCTAAGGCATTTATTGATATTGTATGGAAGGCGACTGTGGCCATGGTCACAAGTCAAGATGAGCGCACCAATGAAGAAGTCTTTTATGAAGCTTTTACACCTTTGATTGGAGAACATCGTGTCTCTGAAGCCGTGAAGCGATTTGAACATTTCTATAAAGGGAAGTTCTCAGATCTTAAAAAGGCTTTAAGACCGGGGCATGAATGGAAACCAATATTAAGTGAACTTAAACATAAAGGATATGCTCTAGTATGTGCTACCAATCCGTTATTTCCAAAGATAGCGACAGAACAACGCTTATCTTGGATTGGACTTGATTTTGATGATTTTGATTTAGTGACTACTTTTGAAACATCTCGTTCATGTAAACCGCAATTAAAGTATTACCAAGAAATCTTTGAAACGATTAAGATTACACCTCATGATGCACTGATGGTGGGAAATGATACGTTAGAAGATCTTATCGTTTCAAAACTAGGATCACAAACGTATCTACTTCTTGATCATAAGAAAGAGAATGAGCGGGGTTCACTTCCTGCAACCTATCAAGGCAGTGCGCTAGAATGTATGGATTTCTTAAAACAATTACCCAACTTAGGAGAAACACAATGAATACATGGGACTTAACTGATTTATATCCTAGTTTAGATGATGCATCCTTTAGTCAAGATATTTCCTTATTAACACAAGCTATTCAATCATTCGAGGCTTGGTCTGATACTCTAGAATCTTTAAGTGCAGTTGAAGTATGTGAATCCTACTTAAAACAATCCATGGATATTTCCACACGATTGTCTCGCTTAAGTGCATTCGCATCACTCACTTCCGCAACGGATGCGACAAATAGTGCAGCTCTTAATGCATTGAACCAACTTCAATTACTATCGACTAAAACAGTGAAAGGTCAAGTGGCTTTTATTCACTTCTTAAAATCTTTAGATTCATTAGAACCATGTTTTAGTGCTTCCAAGTTATGTCAAGAACATGCTTATTTGCTTGAAACACTTAAAAAACAAGCAAATCATGTATTATCAGCCCAAGAAGAACTGATCATTTCAAAAATGAGTATTAATGGATCAACAGCATGGACTAACTTGCAAAATAAGATTACTTCGACATTAAATGTGGAAGTATCACTCCCTGAGGGTGTTAAAACAATGCCTCTACCTGCTGTGAGAAATCTAGCGTATAGTGATGATGCAGCGGTAAGAAAAGCAGGGTATGAAGCAGAAATGAAAGCATATTCTCGCATTGAAGATAGTTCCGCGGCAGCCCTTAATGGTATTAAAGGAGAAGTATTAACCCTTAATGAACTGAAAGGATATGAAGGAGTTCTTTCTGAAACGTTGATTAAATCAAGAATGAGTCAAGCAACACTTGATGCGATGTTGTCTGCCATTAGAAAATACTTACCATCTTTTAGAAAATATCTGAATCATAAGGCAAAACTATTAGGACATTCAAATGGTCTTCCTTTCTATGATATGTTTGCGCCAATTAATAAGAACACGTTAAACTACACTTATAAGGAAGCCAGTGACTTTGTGGTAGCCCAATTCGCGACCTTCTCCCAAGAACTCGCAGACTTCACGACTCATGCGATTGAAAAGAAATGGATTGATGTTGAGCCAAGACCTGGAAAACGTGGAGGGGCATTTTGTTCAAACTTGCATCCTATTAAACAAAGTCGAGTCCTACTTAACTTTGATGGATCATTCTCTAACTTAACGACGTTAGCTCATGAATTAGGACATGCTTATCATGGTCATTGTTTAAAGGATGAAACTATTTTAAACTCACGTTATCCAATGCCAATTGCGGAAACCGCATCCATCTTCTGTGAAACCATTGTAGTGAATGCAGCGCTTAAAGAAGCTGATAAAGAAAATGCGATTGCGATTCTTGAAGCAAGTATTTCAGATGCGACTCAAGTCATTGTGGATATTTATTCTCGCTATCTATTTGAAACCTCATTATTTAAGGCTCGTGAGACACAAGTGTTAGATTCTAAGCAACTTCAAGAGCTTATGTTGAATGCTCAAAAAGAAGCATATGGGGATGGATTAGATAATTCAATCCTACATCCATACATGTGGCTTAATAAACCTCATTATTATTCAGCAGGATTAAACTTCTATAATTTCCCATATGCCTTTGGATTATTATTCTCGAAAGGACTTTATGCTCAGTATTTAAAAGAAGGTGAATCCTTTGTTTCTAAATATAATGACTTACTCCAAGCTACTGGAAAACATAATATTAAGGATGTTGCCGCGATGGCTCATGTAAATAGTGAAGATCCTAAATTCTATGAAGATTCTCTAGAACTTGTGGCACAAGATATTGAGAAATTTATCCAATTAACAAGTCAATAAACCTCGAAAGAGGTTTTTTCTTTTGTGTTTGTTTTTATGTGATATAATGTGAGCAATGAAGCAACGCTCACAACCTTCCAACTATGAAAAGATTGCCTTTGATATTGCCTCACGCATTGTGAGTGGGGATCTTTTAGTCGGTTCAAAAATTTCAGGAAGAACTAAAATGTCTAGTGAATACAACGTTTCTTCGGAAACCATTCGTAAAGCACTTAAACTTTTAGAACTGGCGTATGTGGTGAGAATTCATCCTCATTCTGGAGTCATTATTGAAGATAGTCAACATGCTATGAGCTATCTTAATCAAAGAAAAGCTTTTATGAGTGTGGAAGCCCTTAAAGATGAACTCCATGACTTACTTCAAGCCAAGAAAGCCCTTGATAGTAAGATTGAAACCATTATGGGCGAACTTATTCTGGCCATGGATCGATTTGGTTTTTCTGATCCACTTCATCGAAGTGACTTCGTCGTGACTTCAAAGCATAGTTTTGCGAACACAAGTATTAAGTCATTAGCTTTGTATCAGAAGACACAAGCTACCATTATTGCGATTAAGCGAGGTCAGGAACTTATTACTTCACCAGGACCTGATGCATTGTTGATGCCTCATGATAAAGTGATGGTCATCATCCCAAAAGAGCGGATGCATGATTTAAATCACTTCTTAGCGACATCACTAGATTCAAATAAGGAGCAGTAGTATGAAAGTGTACATTTTATTCTCAAAGACAGGGACGTGGTTATCACGAATACTTAGTTTCTTTTCTGATTTTGAGTATATGCATTCTAGCATTAGTTTTGATCCGACATTAAAAGAAATGTATTCTTTTGGACGAATCAAACCTCATAATCCTCTAATTGGAGGGTTTGTTAAAGAAAGTTTATATGAAGGAGTCTATACCTTTTCTTCAAAAAACAAATGTATGGTATACTCCACAAATATCAGTGAAGAACAAGCTCAACTTCTCAAAGAAGAAATTCAAAGATTTGAAATGTCTTCAAGAGCATATCATTACAATTTCTTAGGTTTATTCTTCATTCCGTTTAAAATTCGTGTGGAGCGAAAACATCATTATTTCTGCTCTCAGTTTATTTCAGAATTGTTTATTAAAATTGCGATTCTTGATCAAAATATTAAATCATATTGGACAAGTCCTAAAGATTTGATTCACCTTCTAGATTTAACCCTTGAATATGAAGGATTGATTAAAGATTATCCGTTAAAAGATAAATCTTAATTCTTTACAAGGGTTTAACACACATGCAAGATGTTTTAAGATACACTTAACCAAAGGAGAAGATGTGTATGAAATTTAATAAGTCGGAATTAAGTTGGATTCTGTATGATGTTGCGAATTCAGCCTTTATTCTTATCGTCACCGCGACCATTCCAGTTTATTTTAGAGCTTTAGCTGAATCTGCAGGTGTTGAAACTGCAAGTGTTACCGCTTTGTTTTCGACAGCTACAACCATTGCGGTCTTATCTTTAGCACTGATTTCACCAGTTTTAGGAGCTATTGCAGACTATCATGGCATGAAGAAGAAACTATTTGTGGGATTCTTAATTATGGGTCTAGCGGGGGCATCTTCTTTAGCAGTCGTTACTCAATGGCAAGCCTTCTTGATTTTGTTTATTCTCGCACGTATTGGATACAGTGCATGTAACGTTTTCTATGATTCGATGCTTATTGATGTGACAACAGATGAAAAGATGGATAGTTTATCTTCTCATGGTTATGCTTGGGGATATATTGGATCAACGGTGCCATTCATTATTGGGATTGCGCTTATTCTCACCACTCCATTTGGTTTAACTGCAGGACGTGCAACTCAAATTTCATTCATCATCACAGCACTTTGGTGGGCATTATTAACACTGCCTTTACTTAAGAATGTTAAACAAACCTATAGTTTACCCGCTCAACCTAAAGTCGTTTCTTCCTCATTCAAACGTGTTGGGGCAACTTTTAAGAAGATTGCGGACAATAAACCATTATTCTATTTCATTATCGGATACTTCCTATACATTAATGGGGTTTATACGATTATGTCTCAAGCCACAAACTTTGGTGGAGAAGTTGGCATTGATCAAACTCAAATGATTATTGCTTTACTGGTGACTCAGTTTGTAGCATTCCCATTTGCAATCTTAGCAGGGAAACTTGCAACTAAGTTTGGACCACTAAAACTTATCAAAGTCTACATGCTTATCTATACACTCGTCACAATCTTGGGTTACAACTTAAGCAGTGCGACTGAGTTCTGGATGCTTGCGATTATTGTGGGTATGGCTCAAGGTGGTATTCAATCATTATCACGTTCATACTTTGGTCGCCTTATTCCTAAAGAAGAATCAAATGAATACTTTGGATTCTTTGATATCTTTGGTAAGTTCTCCGATGGTATTGGCCCATTATTCTTAACCGCAGCAGTGCTTCTTACTGGAAGCGCACGACTAGGTATTCTAGGGCTTATCTTATTCTTCGTTCTAGGATTTATCTTCATTAACAAAGTTGATAAACTGACAAGCAAATGATTTAACATTATCCACTTTAAGGTGGATAATGTTTTTATAAGGAGGGCATATGTTTCCCTATCATCAAATTAAAAACCCTATTCCAACCCAAGTTCATCTTAATGTGAAAAACATAAAGGTAATGAAACAATTTTATCAAAGTAGTCTTGGACTTGAACTTTATGAAGATCATGAAGACAAGGTAGTTCTTGGAACACGTCATCAACCCCTATTAGTACTTCATCACACTCCAACCTACACAAGTGCAAGTTCAACTGAAAGTCATTTATATCATTTTGCGATTTTAGTGAATAAACCCGTTCAATTAGCACAAATCTTACAACATCTTGTATCACATCAAGTCCGTCTTGATGGTGCTTCCGATCATCAGATTTCTCATGCAGTGTATCTAAGTGATCCAGAAGGTAATGGTATTGAATTAGCTTATGATCGTGATATTTCCTATTGGCCAAAACAAAAAGATGGTTTACTTGATGGCCAAGCTATGATTAAACCATTTGATGCGGATTATTATCTAAATCTAGAAGTACCTAAAGACTCATCTTGGCATGAGGATGCCATTCTTGGCCATGTGCATTTCTATGCCCATGATTTAGAGGCAACTCATCAGTTTATGGTCAATACTTTAGGGTATGATCTAACCATGAATCTAAATCAACAAGCTCGTTTCTACAGTGTTTTGGGTTATCATCATCATATCGGTTTTAATCGCTGGGGTAACTTTAAGACGCCATTAGGTGAGAATAAACTTGGATTAAGAAAACTTGTCTTTGAATCAACCACCATTGATGACTCGAAGACGTTGATCGATCCTAATGGATTTGTGTTTGAAATACATAAGAAATAAAAAAACGTGCGTGAGCACGTTTTATGATTGAACTGAAATAAAGATGTTTTGTTTAGGAAGCATTCTTTTGAGACGTTTGATTTGTCCAAAGTCTACACTAGAAGCAAAGTTGATGATTGTTGAATCAGTTTCAACATGAATGTCCCCAATGTAACGTTGGTGAATTCCGCATAGATCAGTAGCGGATTTCACGAGTTTACTTGGGTTAACCCCATGTTTGCGCCCAACATTCAATGTATAAGTTTTGAAATTGCCTTCACGTGCTTGTTTTAATGGTTTCAAAGCTTTTAACTTTTGATTTCCAACAATACTTGAAAGTAGTTCGGCCACTAATGCTTCAGGATGTTCGTAGTTTACAAGTAGTGCTTGCGCAAGTTCTAACATGTCTGGTTTAACTTCTGAGGATTGTAATTTATCCATAATCGAAGAAGTGACTAAGAAATCGAGTTCTTCTTGAGTAGGATAAGGCATAGTGGCTACATTGAGTTTATGAGTTTGAACTAAGCGTGCCCATGAACGACGTTGTTTTGGTGAGATTAAGGTAATTGCGGTTCCTGTAGAACTTGCACGTCCTGTACGACCAATACGGTGAATATAATATTCATCATCTTGTGGTAAGTCGTAGTTAATTACCATGTCAAGGTTGTTGACATCAATACCACGAGCAGCAACGTCAGTTGCAATCATGATTTTAATATGTCCTAGTTTAAATTTTGACATAATGGAAGTACGCATTTCTTGTTTCATGTCTCCATGAAGCGCTGCAGCACTGATTCCAGCTTTGTTCATAATGTCAAAGAGATCATCAACCATTTTCTTTGTGTTCGCAAAGACAATTGCTTGAGTTGGTTTGTACATAGCAAGAAGTTGAACTAATAGTTCATCTTTATGTTCACCTTGAACTTCATATTGAAGTTGTTGGATATTTGAAACTGTACGAGTTCCCTTTTCAATTTGAATATGTTTTGGTTTATTTTGGTATTCTTTAGTAATATCCAAAATTGCTTTTGGCATGGTGGCAGAGAATAATGCGGTTTGGCGTTGTCTTGGAAGTTCTTTTAGAATATCTTCAAGTTCTTCTTTAAACCCCATTTGCAGCATCTCGTCAGCTTCATCTAACACTAAGAAGCGAGTTTGCTCAAAACGTAAGGTTTTGCGACGCATATGGTCTAAGATGCGACCAGGAGTACCTACTACAATATCAACCCCACCTTTAAGTTGGAAGATTTGAGTTGAAATAGGTTGACCTCCATAGATGGTCACAGTTTTGATATTTTCCATATATTTGGAAAACATGCGGATCTGCGTAGTGATTTGTATAGCCAATTCACGGGTTGGACATAAAATCAATGCTTGAGGTAAACGCTTATCTTGTGCTTTGTTAAGCATGGACAAGATAGGTAATACAAAAGCTGCTGTCTTTCCGGTTCCTGTGTGTGATTGACCAATAATGTCGTGGCCATCTAACATCATAGGAATAGCTTGTGCTTGGATGTCTGTAGCCTGTGTGTATTGTGCGTCCTCAATGGCTCGCATAATGTTGGGTTGCAATGCTAATAAATTAAAATTCATAGTTTCTCATTTCCGTGAATAAACACTTTTGTTAGTATAGCACACATGTGGGGTACACATGCAAGAACTTTTTTTATTTAGCGATGAAAACACTTGAAATATGTGTGTAATCGTTTACAATATATCTATAAGCAGAAAGGCGGTGATGTCCATGAGACGGGTCTTCGACAGATTAGCTCTTTCTCTTGTGACAAATGCTTTAACCCTGCAAAATAAAGAACAACACTTTTAAGATGGACTAGGAATGTCCATCTTTTTTGTTAAGTTTGAACTATAGGAGGTAAACACATGGATCAAACAAACAAATTATTCTTCGACGCAGCCGCTAATGGAGATATTAGCACAGTGAGTGCTATGGTTTCTAAAGGCGCAGATGTCAACGTGCTTAATGGAGAAGGGCGCAGTGCATTGATGAGATCAGCAAAGCGCGGGCACGAGAATGTCGTGATCTTTTTACTAAGTCATGGCGCAAATGTTAATGCGAAAGACATTAATGGTAAGACTGCGATTATGGGTGCAGCTAAAAAGGGCCATCTTGATATCGTTCGTCGTCTTGTGGATTTAGGGGCTGATGTGAATGCAGCTGACAACAAAGGAAGAACTGCGCTTATGCGTGCAGCTTTCTTAGGTCAACTTAATGTCGTGGATTACCTTATTAAAAAAGGGGCTAATGTGAACACCCAAGATGAAATGGGTCGTAGTGCATTAATGGAAGCTTGCTTAGCTTACAAGGGAGAAGTCATTCGCTCGCTCATTGAAAATGGTGCTGATGTCAATCTTCAAGATAAGATTGGATGCACCGCGCTTATGAGAGCAAGCTACTCGGGATACTTAGAACTTGTAACTTATTTATTAGAACATGGTGCCGATAAAGAGTTACTAGACCATGATGGAAATAAAGCGATTCATTATGTAAGAGAACACAGTTTTGCGGAATTAAAACCGCTATTGAAATAAGGAGCCCCTATGAGAGACTATCAATCATTTGAAGTAAGAAATGTTGTGACGTTAGGTCACTCAGGATCAGGTAAAACAACACTTGTTGAGAGTATGTTACTCCATACAAAAGCAGTTGATCGCATTGGAAAAGCCGTTGATGGGAATTCAGTCTTAGATTATGATGCAGAAGAAGTAAAACGTGGGGTTTCAGTATTTACATCACTTGCCCCAATTGAAGTCCGTAATACAAAGATTAATATGTTAGATACTCCTGGGTATCTGGACTATATTGGAGAAGCCACCGCTGGTTTAGCGGTAGCAGATAATGCCTTAATTGTGGTTGGCGCAAAAGATGGTGTACAAAGTGGAACACTCACAGGGTATAAAAAGGCCAAAGAAAGAAAATTACCAACCATCTTCTTTGTGAATAAACTTGATGAAGAAAATACATCATTTGATCAAACTTATAATCAACTTCGTGAGGCATTTGGAAAAGCTGTAATTGCTTTTGAACTTCCAATTATGGAGGGTGGACATATTGTTGGGTCGATTAATGTCCTCAAAAACAAA
This sequence comes from Erysipelotrichia bacterium, assembly GCA_018333955.1. Taxonomy (GTDB): domain Bacteria; phylum Bacillota_I; class Bacilli_A; order Erysipelotrichales; family Erysipelotrichaceae; genus UBA6182. The sequence continues at coordinate 6,132 of JAGXSD010000030.1, read as the reverse complement.
GCTTGGTACATTAATGATCGTGAAAATGCGAAACCAATTCCAGATGCGTATGTCGCTCGAGTGAATGAACTTAAAGAGCAAATCTCAGAAGCTGTGGCTATGTCGGATGATACGCTCATGGAAAAATTCTTTGAAGGTGAATCATTCACTGATGCAGAGATTTTAAAAGGCATTCGTCTTGGAGTAAGAAGTGGTGAAATCTTGCCTGTGTATTCAGGTTCTGCCACAAAAGTGATTGGGGTTGAAAGATTACTCGAACTCATTGTGGACTATTTCCCTACTTATGCTGAAAAAGGATTTGTGGAAGCAAAAGATGAAAAAGGCAATATAGTTCAACTTCAAACTTCTGAAACTGAATCATTTAGTGCTCGTATCTTTAAAACGATTGTGGATCCATTTGTAGGCCGTATTTCATTTATTAAAGTGATGAGTGGTGTTATCACGACGGATTCCATCGTGCATAATGCTCAAAAGGATAAAGCTGAAAAAGTGAACCAACTATTCTTAATTAAAGGGAAAAACCAAATTGGAGTGGGTAAACTATTTGCAGGGGATATTGGGGCAATTGTTAAATTACAGATGAGTGAAACTAATGATACTCTATGTACGAAGGCAAAAATCGTAACCTTTGATCCAATTGAATTTGTTCAACCGATGTTAGGCTTTGCATTATGGCCAAAAACCAAACTTGATGAAGATAAGATGTCCACTTCACTTCAAAGACTTCTTGAAGAAGATCCAACATTAAGAATGGATAAGAATCCTGAAACGCATGAACTAGTGCTATATGGTGTTGGAGATCAACATATTGATGTCATTATTTCTAAACTTAAATCAAAATATAAAGTAGAAGTGGATTTATCAGAACCAAAAGTTCCTTATCGTGAAACGATTCTTGGTACCGTGACTGCAGAGGGTAAACATAAGAAACAATCTGGGGGTGCAGGTCAATTTGGACATGTATTTATTACCTTCGAACCAAGTGAATCTTCAGATATGGTCTTTGAAGAAAAAATCTTTGGAGGAGCAGTTCCTCGTCAATACTTCCCTGCGGTTGAAGCTGGTTTACGAGAAGCAATGGTTAAAGGTGTATTGGCAGGATATAAGGTTGTGGGGGTTAAAGCTACCTTAGTTGATGGTAAATATCATGATGTAGACTCTAAAGAAATTGCCTTCAAACAAGCGGCTAAGTTGGCTTATCGTGCGGGGATGCCAAAAGCTAGACCTGTATTACTTGAACCAATTGTTAAGGTTGCGGTAACCGTGCCTGAAGAATATACTGGAACTGTGATTGGGGATTTAAATAAACGTCGTGGAATTATCTTGGGTATGGAAATGATTTCTGAGAATGAACAACTCGTTAGTGCAGAAGTTCCTATGTCTGAAATGATGAGATATCCTACAGAACTTCGTAGTTTCACACAAGGTCGAGGAAGTTTCGTTCAAGAATTTGACCGCTACGAAGTAGCACCTCCACCGATTGCTCAAAAAGTTATCGATTCAGCTGTGAAGGAAGCAGACGAAGAAGAATAAATAAACCAAAGAACTGGATCATTCCAGTTCTTTTTCTTGATTAAAAAACCCTTAGAGATTTTTCTAAGGGTTTAAATAATATTATAATGCTGCTTTATAGTTTTTAGCGACAACATCCCAGTTCACTACATTAAACCATGTGGTTAAGTAGTCAGGACGACGGTTTTGAAACTTCAAGTAGTAAGCATGTTCCCAAACATCGACTCCAAGAATTGGGGTTAATCCATCAGAGACTGGGTTGTCTTGATTTGCGGTTGAAACGACTTTTAGTCCTTTATTCGCATCGACCACTAGCCATGCCCATCCTGATCCAAATCGAGTTTTGCCAGCAGTTGCGATAGCATCCTTCAGTGCATCAACACTACCAAATGTAGCATTGATGGCTTCAAGTAATGCTCCACTTGGTGAAGTAGCTCCACCTGGAGTCATAACCTCCCAGAAGTGTGCATGGTTTAGATGTCCACCTCCATTGTTTCGAACAGCTCCACGAATATCTTCAGGAACAGCATTTAAATCCTTAACTAAATCGAGTAATGGAACATCTAATAAATTAGGATGTTTTTCAAGGGCTGCGTTGAGGTTATCAACGTAAGCTTGATGATGTTTAGAATGATGAATCGTCATAGTTTGCGTGTCAATGTGTGGTTCGAGCGCGTCGTAACCATACCCTAGCGCAGGCAATGTGTGTTTTGGCATGATATTTTCTCCTTTGTTTATATCTATACTTTAAGAGTAACAAACCTACTCACATTTTTCAATTCATGTGATGTTTACAGCTGGTATAATTTGGAATATTTTGTGATTAATCCTTCGACATAGGCGTGTGCACTAAATGGTTTTTTACAAACCTTTTCAATAAGTTCTTTTCCATTATATAAACCACCGTATTGATGTATGTTTTCTTTTAACCACGCTTTGATGCTCTTGAAGTCATTATTTAGTAACATGGCTTCTACATCTAAGTCGTGTCCCATAGCTTCAAAGAACATCGCTCCATAAGCACTGCCTAAGGCATAGGTTGGGAAGTAACCGAAGGCTGCTCCACTCCAATGAACATCTTGTAGCACACCATGATCATCACTTAACACATCAAGATTGAGATAGGCTTTAAATTTCTCGTTCCAAACCCTTGGCAAATCATCAACTGAGAGAGTTCCATCAAATAATGCTTTTTCAAGTTCATATCGAAGCATGATATGAAGTGGATAAGTGAGCTCATCAGCCTCAACACGAATGAAGGATTGTTCGACATAGTTGATCCCAAAGATAAATTCATCTATAGTCACATCTTTGAGAACACTCACTATATTTTGAACATTTTCATAATGAGGTTTCCAAAAAGCATACGATTTACCTACTAAATTCTCGAATAAGCGAGATTGAGATTCATGTAATCCATAGGTCATCGACTGAGCAATGGTTAATCCTTCAAACTCAGGGTTAACTTGACCATTGTAGGTCGCATGTCCCACTTCGTGGATAAAGGCAAATACACTGGATGTCATTTGATTGGTTAAATAACGTACAGTAACGCGATTATCATGGGCACTGAAATGAGATGAGAATGGGTGAACACTCTTTGCGATTGCACCAGTGTCTAATGAATAGTCAAAGACTGGGGCTAAATAATCAATGAGTTTCTTTTGTTCGTCCTCACTCACATATGCGCTTAGGAAAGCAGGAGCAGGCTTTTCTGAGTTTAAGACTTTTTGAATAAATGGCACCAGTTTTTCTCTTACTTCATTAAAGAATGCATCATAATCAGAAGATCTCATGCTTTCTTCAAAATCATCAAGAAGTTGCTCGTAAGGATCAAGTTTAGAATCTCTAAACGAAACAATGATTTTTGTCATCTCAATGAGTTTTGAAAGATAAGGTTTGAACATTTGGTAGTCATTCTTTGATTTTGCGACTTCCCATATATGTTCTGCTTCACTTTGTAAAGTCACAAACTCAATGTAGGTTTCTTTAGGCACATTGACAATATCCAAAACATTTTTTAATGATTGTTTGATTTCTTTGCGTTGTACATCATTGAGTGATTCTTCTAGTGCATCTTTAAGAATTTGAATAGCAGAAGGATCAGTCATAATCGAAAACATTTCTCCAGATAAAACACCCATTTTTTGGGCTCGATACGATGCACCAGCTTTTGGTGCGATGGTCGCTCCATCCCAGTGTAACGTCGCTAAGGCGAGTTGATACGCTGCGATTTTTGAGCGAAGTTGAGTATACTGTTCATATGCGCTCATAAAAGTTCTCCTTTAATAGTCTCATTGTATCATAATCACCTTTTCCTATTGTATAATAACAACAAACCATCATCATATTTGAAGTATTCAGATGATTAGAAAGGAAGCTTAATGAAAGACATTGAAGCCTTACTTCTAAAGCGAGGAGTCACAAAAGATGATATTGTGGAGTGTGTATACTTTCTACAAGAACAATACTTTGAACACCTAGACAAAAGTCGAATTATCCATTATGTCGATAGCGTTCTGAATAAGCGTGAAGTTCAACATGCGATTGCGACAGGAATTGCGATTGATATGGCCACAGAACAACGCACCTTTGGAAGTAAAGAACTCCAAGACATCATTCTTAATGATGAAGGTCTTTATGGAGTGGATGAAGTTCTAGCTTATGGAATTTGTAATTTATATGGGTCGATAGCACTGACAAATTTTGGTTATATTGATAAAATAAAACCAGGCATCATTGGAAAACTTAATGATGACCATATAACACAATGTAATACATTTTTAGATGATATTGTCGGAGCGGTAGCAGCGGCAGCCGCATCCAAACTAGCACATGATCGGGAGAACATGATATGAAAAAATTTCTAGTCTTTATGATTTTAACTTTAGTTTTATTGGGTTGTGCTGATAATTCGCTTAAATCTACCCCAGCTTCTCAAGTCAGTGAGAAACTCATTAACTTAGAATCAGCTGTAGTGGTCTTTGGTCAATCCACATGCGCAGCATGTACCGATTATAAACCAGTACTTCAAGAAGTACTTAAAAACTATCCTAATGTACCTATAATGTATGTGGAAACAGATAAAGATAATCGTAGTGATGTCACTTCACTGGTTGAGCGCTTCTTACCAGAAGCAACAGTCACTCCAATTACTTATTTCTTTGTGAATGGAGAACTTGTAGGATTTGAGCGTGGAGCATTTAGATACAGTCAACTTAAAGCGTTCCTAGTTGAAAAAGGATATATTAGCGAATAATGTACGATAAAAAGGATTGGCAAGCCGCACTATTACACTGTGGTATTCAAAAGGGAGAAAACCTGATTATTTCAGGGTCACTTTCTTACGAAGATAAAACCATTGATGGTTGGCCAACCTTAATCGAAGCCTGTTTATCGATGGTGGGTGGCGAAGGCTCAATGATGACCATCGTAAAGAGTCCTCGGTGTGAACCATGTCATAGTGATCGAACACTATCTTCATCATCACGAGAGAAATTTATCAAACAATGGAGTCATTCATCGTATTCGTTGACTTTAGCGCATCCTTTAGAAGCTGCTTTTCTAATGCATGATGAAGTAAGAAAAATTATGCACCCAGGATTTCGATTTTATGCGATAGGAAAATATGCGCCATTTATGGTGAGAAAAGTATCCAAGCATTTCCCACTCCATGAAGATGGACCACTTCAAGCGGCGATCAAACTAAAAGCTAGACTCATACATTTTGGTGAGGAAGATCCATGGGTGATGATGAGTGCTCATGCGGATGAAGTCATTGTGAATGGGGGAATTAATCATGTGGATGGTATCGCCAAGTGGGAAACATTCTTAGATAAAGAAGGTAAAACCATCCCTCAGCCTAAAAACACATGGCAGATTCTCAATGAAAAGGTAAGACTATATGAGTTTAATTAAAGTCGAAGTTATTAAAGGGAAAAAGGCCATTCAAATCACAGGGCCACTACGCATCGAAGTCTTTGAACACGAACAAGGTTTTGTGGATGAGTTTGATGATCTTGATGAAGCAAGTGTCCATGCAATCATATATGAAGATAAGCAAGTCATTGCGAGTGGTCGAATGTATGAAGAACATCCACAAGTGTATCATCTAGGACGCATTGTGGTGAAAAAAGAAAAACGTGGCCAAGGATATGGTCAACGTATCGTGAATGAGCTTGTCAATCATGCCATTCAACAAGGTGGAAAACAATGTGTTTTGTCCTCGCAAACTCACGCATGTCGTTTTTATGAAACGTGTGGATTTAGACAAGAGGGACCAGTCTATTTAGATCAAAACCAACCTCATCAATGGATGGTTAAAGATATAATATAATAAGAAGCACTTGAGAAGATATATCTTCAAAACGGACACAATAAAAAAAGGCACTAGTGTAAAATTACATTAGTGTTTTTCTTTAGGAGGAATGAAATGAGAAAAACGAAGAAACATAAAGTCTATAGTATTGAGGAAAAGAATGAAATTGTAAAGGAGTATTTAGGAGGATTGAGTCGTAGAAATGATTTAATCCGAAAGTATGATCTTGGATCTCCATCGGTCTTGAAACGTTGGGTGAATCAAGTGAAAGTATATGGAAGTGTGATGGATCGAAGGGGCAA
>JAGXSD010000029.1 GCA_018333955.1 Erysipelotrichia bacterium | reverse complement strand
GTAGTTTTCTTTCCATTACGAAAACCTTGTTGTGCGTAGTAGATAGGATCTTTCGCTCGTTTATCATAGTATAGTTTCATACTGAAAGTATACCATAACATACTATAACATACAACACATACAACACAATTATTTTAGTGCTTGACACAAAAAAAGCAGCATTCACGCTACTCATTAGATTTTATCTTGTTTTCAACTGTCAAAGTCCCGGACATTCCAATTAGTAAATATCTAGAATCTTCTGTGAATTATAATATTAAGGTTATCTTCCATTTAATTATATTAAAACTCGTGTTATCATTATTCTAGATTTTTACATAAGGTTCTGGACTTGATATATGAATGCATTTGTTTGGATAATAGTCATTTAAAAATTCGTGAATGAACATTTTAATCTATATTGAAACATTAACTGTATGTATGGTTAGTATTAATTTACAATGATGTGATTTAAAAGTATATATGACTTAGTGAATAATTAATTGAAAGCTGGAGACGAGATGAATCAAAATCCTTTTATAAAAAACAGAAAGTTTCATTCACTCAACAGATGGTGGTACGTTTTTTTAGGAATCATTATAATGTTGTGTCTAGGAACAGTCTATTCTTATAGTGTCTTTAGGTTTCCAATCGAGGAGTTATTTAATATTGGATCCACACAAAGTGGAATGCCATATATGATAGCACTGGCCTTTTACGCATTCTTTATGTTTATAACCGGGAAGTATTTAAATAAATATAATCCGAGATCCATACTTCTATTAGGCGGTTTTTTAGTGTCCATAGGATGGATTTTGTCAGCTTATGCGCCTAATATTTTTGTATTGACAGTCACATATGGAATAATAAGTGGTGCAGGCGTGGGAATTGCATACGGTGTTCCAATAACAGTTATAGCAAGGTGGTTCCCTGAAAAGAAAGGTTTGACTATGGGTATGGTTTTAATAGGATTTGGATTATCACCATTAATTACAGCTCCACTTGCTAGAAATCTTTTAGAAAATTATGGTATTATGAACACATTCCAAATTTTGGGAATATTTTTTGGTATTATCATATCGATTCTGTCATTTCCGTTTAGATATCCGTCTGAGTCAGGACAGTTAAGTTTGAAGTCAACAATAAATGCGAGCGATAATTTAAGTGAATTGAACACGTCAAGTATGATTAAATCTGATAGTTTTAAAGGGTTATATATTAATTTTATGATTGGTACAACGATTGGGCTCATGCTAATTGGATTGACGAGTGGTGTTGGGACTGAATTAATTGGGTTGTCACCAAAGTTCGTTGCAACTTTGATGGCACTGTTTGCAATTTCTAATGGGATTGGAAGACCGATATTTGGATGGATTACTGATAAATTTTCTTCGAAGAACGCAATGTATCTTTCTTACAGTTTGATTATTTTTTCTTCATTTTTGATTTTGCTTGCCAAGGAAGGTACTATAACATTATATTTTATTTCATTTTCAATTTTTTGGTTTAACTTAGGTGGATGGTTAGCAATTGCACCTACGTCGACTCTGGCACTTTTTGGAATAAAACATTATAGCCAAAACTATGGTGTTGTATTTACTGCATATGGAATTGGTGCTGTTTTTGGAGTTTTGTCATCGGGGCGTTTGATAGATTTATTTCAAGATTACCGATATGTTTTTTACTATGTCATTATCTTGTGTTTAATTGGTATCTTAACGACTTCAAAATTAATAAAGTAAAATTTACATATAAGTTTAGAAGATAACTAGGAAGAGTGGAAATTCACATTAAAAAATTGTATTCGATGCTCTCTTTTTACGACAGTAATGAAGAAAAATTGAATTTAGATGAGTGTGTTCGAAGTGGTTAAAAATGTTAAGTGACAAATCTACGATGTGTTAGAGAAACACTTTGGTAGAATCAAAATTGTGGTAAAATAAAGGTGTTTAATTCAAAAGGAGTAATACCAAATGAAGGTTTTCGAAGGGCGAACGTTAGCATTACTGACAAAACACAACAAAGAAAAAGTCATTCAACCAATCTTTGAAGTAGAAACAGGTTGCAATTTCATAGTAGAAAATGCGTTTGATACCGATATTTTAGGTGCTTTTTCACGTGAAATACTGCGAGAAAAGTCTCAATTAGAAACAGCAAGAGAGAAGATTAAGATTTGCATGAATTTGTCAAGCGCAGAAATATTTATCGCAAGTGAAGGGAGTTTTGGTCCTCACCCGATGTTTCCAATGCCTTGGAATGTCGAGATTATACTATTATATGACAAGATTTCAAAGTACGAAATGTTTGGTATTTACAAAGGATCTGAAACAAATTTTGATCATATAACTACACGTGATTGGAGTGAAGCATTAGATTTTTCTGTTAAAGTGGGGTTCCCCGAGCATTTTTTGATTTTGCGGCCAAGCAATGAAAACGGAAGTCCTGTCATAAAAGATATTGACACTCTTGAAAAATTCGAAAAAGCATTTAAAAAATGTAAGGCAAGATCTTTAACAAGGAACGTCTTTATTGAGACAGATATGAGAGCACATGCCAATCCAACACGGATGAAAAATATAGCATTAGCATCAATGGATCTTGTGAAGAAAATTAACAATTTATGTCCTATGTGTGGATTTTATGGATTTGTCGTTACTGAAGTTATCAAAGGTTTGCCATGTGAGCTGTGCCGATTGCCGAGTGAACTGACACTGAAACATGTTTTTAGTTGCCACAGATGCAAACATGTAGCTGAAGAGCTGCATCCAATTGGTGAGTTTGCATCTCCGCAATATTGTCATAATTGTAATCCGTGATAGTAATCTAAAAAAACAGTAGAGTTCGCTTAAGTTTAGGTCATATAATGTACACTTAATTAATAACATAAGTTTGCGGGTAAAAGAAAATTGGAGAATTTAAAACATGAATAATTTTGATGATTTGATAGAACTCGGGAAACTATCTGCAACCATAACTGGTGGAAATCAGTCTAAGCCAGACGAAATATTTAAGCGTGTACTAGATTTATTGAATGTCTATTTCAAAGCAGATTGGTGTATTATAAGGAAACTTGATGAATTGAACCAAAACCTAGAAATAATTGAATCTAGCGGTTTGTCAAGTGACGAGCTTGTTGAACTTAGGTCACTAACAACATCGAGTTGGGTTTATTCTCATATTGTATTACAGAAAAAACCATTACAAGTTGATAATCTTAACTATGAGTCTCTGTTCAACAATGAAATTTATATAACTCGTGGTATTTTGTCATTTATTGCAACACCAATCATCGTTAATGATAGAGTGTTGGGATCAATTAAAATTTACAGCAAAAAGCCAAAGGTTTGGAAAAAAACTGATATGATATTTTTAAATATTGTAGCTTCACAACTGAGCATGACAATGGACAATTATGATAAGATGAATGGATACAGAGCAGATTACCAAGCTATCTTAAGCGCAATCATTAAACTTCTTGAAATAAAAGATAAATACACATCGGGACACTCTAGTAGAGTTTCATATTATGCGGTTTTAATCGCAAAGCAATTAAAATTAAGCATGTCAGAAATTAAAAGAATTGAAATCGCAGCAACTTTACATGATATTGGGAAAATTGCTATTTCAGATGAAATTTTAAACAAATCTAGTAAACTAAGTGAAGAAGAGTTTATTGTGGTAAAAAAACACTCATTCATTGGTGCAACTGTTCTCAGATCGGGTGGTTTTTGCGAGAAGATTTGCGAAACTGTTGAGCAACACCATGAGTGGTGGAATGGAAAAGGTTATCCCTATGGAATTTCAGGGGATATGATTAGTTTAAATGCTCGTATCGTTGCGGTAGCTGATGCATATGAAACCATGACATCACATAGACCTTATCACAAAATAAAGTCCCATGATGAAGCAATTGTGGAATTAGTTCGATGCTCAGGAACACAGTTTTGTCCAACCATTGTAAAAGTATTTTTATCTATTAAGGAATGAATTTATTCATAAGTTTAAATTTAACTTCGGTACATACCGAAGTTTTTTTATGTGATAACTTAACTCTATAGAGGTGTGTGATGGCTAAGAGTAAATGGGATCAGGTTAAATCAAAACTAAGTCTTGTTGAAAAATGGGCAAGAGATGGTTTAAGAGAAGATCAAATTGCTAAAAACCTTGGTATTTCAGTCACAACCTTAGAAGTCTATAAGAAGCAATATCTTGAAGTTTCTAAAGCCTTAAAAAAGGGGAAGGAAACATTAATCACTGAACTTGAGAACGCTCTTATCAAAAAAGCGCTTGGGTATGAGTATGAAGAGAAGAAAGTCTACACCAAAAATGAGAACGGTAATTCTGTGACCTATACCGAGATCACCAAGAAACACCAACCTCCAGATACAGGTGCACTCTTCGGATTACTCAAGAATAAAGATCCTCAAAACTATTCTGATAATCCACAAATGCTGCAGCTTAAGAAACAAGAACTTGAACTACGAGAGCGTCTTGCTAAAGCAGAGGAATGGTAGTGGCCAAGTATACAACCCGTGCCGATTTCTATAAAAGTCAGGAATGGAGATCATTGCGTCTCAAGCTCATGAACGAGCGAAGTCATCCAAGCAAAGGATTATGCTGTCAACATTGTGGAGAAGTCATTCATAAAGAAATTGATTGTATAGCTCATCATATTACAGAGCTGACCCCAGTCAATGTCCATGATGTCACCATATCACTTAACCCGAAGAATATACTGTTGGTCCATCATCGATGTCACAACCAAATTCATGAACGCTTTGGTTATCCATCAACTCAAAAAGTCTATATTGTCTATGGTCCGCCTCTATCGGGGAAGACTACCTTTGTTAAACAAAGCAAAGGCAGGAAAGATATTGTGTTGGATCTTGATGAACTATACAAAGCCATCACTCTATTACCAGCCTATGATAAACCAACCGAAATAGCCCAAAATATATTTCAACTAAGGGATATGTTACTGGATCAAATCAAAACAAGAACCGGCAAATGGTCTCAAGCGTGGATCATCGGTGGCTATCCAAACTTTGTAGAGCGTGAGCGATTAGCTCATCAACTTGGAGCAGAACTTTTATTCATTGAGGCAACTCAAGATGATTGTCTACAAAGACTATGTCAAGACAAGGATAAACTGCACGTTCAACGTGAATGGCAGCAATATATCCAACAGTGGTTCCTAAGATTCATTCCTGACCCCCCCCCGGGTCTGAATCTTAGGCAATCAGCTGTGAACTGGACCAGGGACAACAGATGTACGGAATCTGCAATTTTGAGATATCATCATTGGTTTTGGAAAAAGTTGAAAAAGGAAATCAAATAAAAATGGTTGTCATGAATTAAATCATAAATGCAAACTATTTAAAAATGTGGTCACAATGTGGTCAAGGCAAAATAAAAACCGCTATTGAAGCGGTTTATTTGATTACTGGCAGGGGTAGCAGGACTGATGGAAAAGCTTTACAAAGTCTCACTAATCCACTCTTTAGAGGCTTTTTCTGTCCAAACTCTAACCATGTTTTACCCTCTTTTTCAAAAAATGTGGTCAAAGATGTGGTCACGGAAATTATTGACAGTAAGGATCAATATAAGAGTTATAAATAAATGATATAATTGACATATATAAATAGGGGGTTTATCTTGTGAAGCTTGGAACTATAGTTTTAATATTCTTGTCATTGATCATTACACCATTAATAATGATCCCAATATCATTAAATATGTTTTTATTTCTTGCTAATAATCAATACTCTGGTGTGTTATCAACATTATCTGAATCAGGAAGATTTGATGTAACAACTAATTTGATTAGCATATATTTATCATCCATTAGTTTAATTGTATCGATCTTACTTGTATATTATGTTCAGAAACTATCTAAAGATCAGCAGGCAAGTGAGAATAATCAATATAGAAATATCTTATACACTCAAACTTGTAACTCATTGAAGTCTGCACTAGAAAATGAACCTATGAAGATATCAATTACTGAAAACATCATGTATGAAAGTTACAAATTACTTGGGGTTCTAAAAAAAGAAGATATTGATTTTCTTATACAAATTTGGAACATTTTGATTATTATTAAAAGCAATCCAAGTGAAATCAATCATCATCAAGTTTTATTAAAGGATCAAGTATATGTGTCTATGTACAGTTTAATCGAAAACAATGATTTTGAAGGGTTTTATTCGATGTTTAATGAAGTTTGCTGTAATGTTTTAAATAGACTGAATCCTGATAAGCACAAAAGTTTCGTATTTGGGAAGGCGTATTCAAAAAATGATGAGTTGATTTTTGAACACTATAAGAAAGGTGAAGAAGATTTCTATAGAATATTTGATGGTGGATTAAAGTATGATTGCTCATTTGTGTCGAATTGTGTAAACAATGGATTTGCAATCGTCCAAGATTCGAGTTATTTATATGAAGGTATGTTTGAAAGAAGATTAAAAAATGGTGTTGGAAAACAGTATTACATAAAAGATGGTGGAAAAGATCTATTAAAAGATGGATTATGGATAGATGATAAATTTCGGGAAGGTACAGCATACTTCCTCAAAAAAAATAATTTAATTGGTTTGGGATTTTCGCATTTCTTAAATAGAAAAGAAGTTAACGACAATATAAGGAAAGAAATAGAATATTTTAGTGCGGAGATTTTTGATGGTAAGATTGTAAGGCAATTTGATTTCGCAATAGGATATGAAGAAGACCCTATTAAAATTTTAGGAAATTATGGAAAAAATATTTCTAAAATGATAAATGAAAATGCTAAATCAATTGATTTGAGTTTTCTAGATATTAAAGACTAAGAATAATTTAATCATCTAAGAGATCGATAATATGTTCTTCGTTTTCTTTAAGAAGGTGTGTATATACTTTAAGAGTCATATTAATGTCAGAATGACCCAGTCGTTTTGATACTGCAACAATGTTTGCTCCCTTGTTGATAAGGAATGTCGCATGACTGTGTCTCATATCATGAAGTCGTATTTTTGGAATTGGCTTCTCTCCACGTGCAATAAGGTGTTCATTACAGAGTTTAATGCCGTTAGAGAAATAACGCTGAATGGATGTGGAAGATAAATGTTCATTTCCACCAAAGAGTAAATGGCCTTCAGTTTCCATGAGAGGTTGGATCATCTCTAGTACATGTTGATTAATTTGGATCTTACGACGACTTGAGTTTGTTTTCAGTGATTTGAATTCACCACTATATTGATGCATCGATTTGTTGATACTGACGACACCATCGACGATATCTCGCTTTTCAATTGCTCGAGCTTCACTTCGTCTCATCCCAGTATAGTACAAGAAGGTGAAGTATGTTTTATAGACGTAATGATCCACATGTTCAATAAAGAGTTTAAACTGATCAGGTGTCCATACTTCCTTTTCCCTAAATTCAGTGGACTTGAGTGGTACAATTTTAAGAAGTCGAGCGTGATCTTTCAGCTCATAATAATCATATCCAAATCGTGACACACTCTTCAAAAGAAAAATGGCTTTGTTCCGGTATCGGACTGCAGCCTTTTCACTTTCAATGATGTTACGACAATCGAGATAATCACTTGGTTTAATCTTAGACATCGGAATGTCCATCACTCGTCCAAAGAAACGCTTGGCAACCTGGATGTATTTGTTGACATTGTAATCTTCAGCTTCATGTCGTTTGTTTTCAATATACTTATCAAACAGCTCTCTAAAGAGCATATCTTTGACGGGTTCAACGACTTGAGTCATGTCTTCGGTAGGATTCTCAATCTTTTGGTATTGCTCAACTCGATAGGATGATTCATAATTTAAAGCATCACGTTTCAACTTAAAACCACGTTTGGTATGTGAGATCAGTTTTCCATCATGATTAAGATAGTTAACCTTACAGTACCACGTTCCACGTTTTTCATCTTTATAGATTGCCATAACTTGTTGTCCTCGCTGATATTTGATAGAATTACTTGGCAACAACTTAAATCCCCTTTACGTATGTTGCACATACTCCGGTACCCAGTTCAAGATGGGTACTTTTCTTTTACCTTGAATGAGATACAAATGCAAGTTTAAAAGCTCTTGGCAGCACAACTCCAAACGAGCTTACCAATGACACTAATGTTCTCTTGATCATTCTCTTTGATGATTATCGCTTGATGCTCAGGATTATAACTGAGAGGTTCAAGCACAACTCCATCTTTGATTCGATAGTATCTCTTAAGAGTTGCATCAAATCCATTCACTAAGATTGCACCAATGGACCCATCCTCTAAGGTGTGAGTCTTTTGTAGTACCGCAATATAACCATCCGGAATAACCTTATTCATTGAATCACCGACCACCATCAAACCAAACAATCCAGTTCGTCCTGCGAGCCAGCTTGGTATCTCAATGTGATCGAGAATATTCTCAATGGCTTCATTCGGTTGACCCGCAGGGATCTTGCCATAGACCGGAATTTTACTCACCATCACGGATGTATGACTATTAGGGATATACGTGATCGTTTCATCTCGACCTAATAAAAACCCTACATCCACATTAAAATAGTCGGATAAGACTTCAAGGGTTTCAAAGTCGGGTTCTCTTCGTTCCATCTCATACATGCTTATAGTACTCTCTGCTACGCCAGCGGCATGTGCAAGCTCTTTTTGTGTTAATCGTGCGACTTTGCGCAACTCTCTAAGACGTTCTCCAAATGTTGCCATAATTTCACCTCACAAACAGTGTAACACATTATGTGATTCTTTCAAGAACTTTCACCACATTTTGTGTTGCTTTTTTCGTAAGCCTCTTTTAGAATAGAATCATATTACGTGACGATAGACCCAAGGACATGTCGACAGCCTGGGGAATAAGCAACGTTGATCATCATGAGTCCCATGTATGACGTTATTCCGAAAAGGAGACAGGGTGTGGACAAAGACACTATCGCAAAACGATTGGTTCAACTACGAGGGAACCGATCCAAAGAAACTATTGCTCAAGAAGTGAATATCTCGATTCGAGCTCTCGAATCGTATGAAGCAGGACAACGTATCCCACGAGATGCTGTCAAGCTTTCCTTAGCTCGATGTTATGACACAACAGTAGAAGCTATTTTTTTTCAAGACGAACAACACGAAATGTGAAGTTTGTGTATGAAAATACTATTTCAACCGTATGCAACGAAGCGGGACATACAAGAGTTGATGGGTGGAGCACGTTGGGAAAGTGCAGCTAAAGTGTTTAGCGAGTGTAAGAAGCTCGAGCAGGATCCCTTTGATATTCGACCAACACGAGTCCCGAGTCATTTAGTCTTTAAAGTATTAGGTATAGATTATGATTTTACACTTCATCAGTATGAACAGTCTCTAAAACTTCAAAAGGGGGATAAACCATGACCCCAAGTGATCTTAAAGAGATTGTCAGTCAACAACACATCATAAAAACATCGGATTATCAAAGTGAGCGAGCGATTCGCCAGATCCTGAGTCAACTTCGTAAAGAAGGAATTATTTTTATTCCTTCAAAGTTAGGTAAGGGAATTTATGTACGAATTGATCAAGCAAGTAAAGAAGAGATTGATGTGTATGCACAATCACAAGCTAAACATTTTAAGACTCAATACTTCAACACCATGTTACCCATGAAGAAGTATGTCAAGGATCAACACCTTCAATCCTTATTTGGACAACTTGAAGATGTCGTGAGTGATGAAGGTGATCATGACTAAAGAAGAGCTGCATTATAAACTCAATCATTATATTCAAACCCAGATCATGCTGGAGAAAAGCATGAAGACTACGACAAAGTATCAGCGTGATATAAAGCGATTTATCAACTCGCTTCCCGATCATGAAGCCATTGATAAGCGACATGTCATGGAATACAAAGAGCAGCTGATACAGAGTCACTATAAAACCAGCAGTGTGAATAACTTCATCACGATCCTTAATTCATTTCTGAAGTGGTGTGATTTGAGTGAATGGCGAGTCAGAGAGATTAAGACTCAGCAAAAATCAAGCTTATTAAATGTAGTCAGTGAAAGTGATGTTGAACGATTGCTACGCTATGCTAAAAAACTCAACAAAGAGGAGATTTATCTCATCATAAAAATTGTCTCCACCACTGGCATTCGTATAAGTGAGCTAGATGCTTTCACTGTGGAGAATATTCAAGGATTTTATTTTACAACGTATAAAAAAGGAAAAGAGCGAGAGATTATACTCACTCAAGAGTTGGCGAGAGAACTACGTCGATATGTTAAGGAAAAACAGATCACAAGTGGAAGGATATTCACAATCAGTTACTCCACTTTATGGAGACATCTCAAAATAGTCGCAGGAGCAGCCAAGGTGAGCTTAGTCAAAGTCCATCCCCATAGCTTTCGCCATCTTTTCGCTAAACGCTTTATGGATCAATACAACAATGTCTTGGATCTTGCGGACATCTTAGGTCACAGCTCACTAGAGACCACTCGTATCTATACTCGAAGCACCCTTGATGAGAAACGCAGGAAATTAGAAAACATGAAAGGAAGACGCCATCGTGATTAATCATCCCTTTCTAAAGAGTCAGTTATGACCTCCGTTAAATGGATCAAACTTGTCTCAGACTTGTTTGATAATCGTAAAATCAAACAGATTCGAAAAATGCCAGACAGTGATGCGATCATCGTCGTCTGGCTTCAAATCTTATGTTTAGCAGGGCATACCAATGATAATGGACTGGTTTATTTCTCGAAAGACATTCCCTACACTGATGAGATGTTGGCGGTTGAGTTTGATCGACCTGTTGCATCGATTCGCTTAGCCCTAAGTGTTCTTGTGAAGTTTGGAATGATTGAGATCATCAATGACATCTTGATGGTGAGCAATTGGGAAAAGTATCAAAACCAAGGAAGACTAGAGTCCATTCGAGATTATCATCGAGAGAAGAAGCGAGAGTCACGTCAGCGACAAAAACTCTTACTGACTGAGATGTCCTTGACAGGTCAAAATGGTCCAGACACAGATATAGAAATAGAATTAGAAAAAGAAGTAGAAAAAAAGAAACAAGATGTGTTTGAGATGTTTGCGATGGACAATCAAGAATTGCTTCAAGCTCTTAAAGGCTATGAATCCATGAGAAAAAGTATGAAAAATAAACAGTTGACTCAGCGAGGGAAAGAACTCTTATGTCAACGACTCACGCAGCTTCAAGACATGGGAGAGGATATCATCGCATGCATCAATCAAAGCATTGTTTCAAATTGGCTCAGTGTGTATCCAATCAAACAAGGAGGGCAACATGGACAAAGTGGACAAGATCATGCCAAAGATCAATGGGACATCAACACCACCGTCAAGCTTTAGCACAATGCAGTGTGATTACTACAATGAACTACCAGGAACCCTAAAAGGAGTTGAGTGCTCACTCTGTAAAAACAAAGGGTCAATCTTAGTGGAGGTGGAAGGCTATACCGTGCTTAGGATGTGTGAGTGTCAAAAGCAACGACGTGCCTTACAAGCTCTAACCAAAAGTGGACTAAAAGAACTGGTGAAAGAGTACACCTTCGACACGTATCTTACCAAGGAGCAGTGGCAGTATCACATCAAGCAAAAAGCACTAGAGTATGTGACTAATCCCCATCAAAGCTGGTTTTTCATTGGTGGACAAGTGGGATCAGGTAAGACCCACATCTGTACGGCAGTGGTGAATCGACTCATGGAAAAAGGGTTTGAAGCGCATTACATGTTGTGGAGAGATGACATTGTTAAACTCAAAAGCAGTGTGATGGAGCAAGAAGTGTATCAAAAGGCAGTGAAGTATTTGAAGGAAGTGAAAGTGTTGTACATTGATGATTTGTTTAAGACTGAGCGAGGGAAGTCACCAACGCAATCCGATATTCAAATCACCTTTGAGATCATCAATACTCGCTACAACAACAAAAACACCATTACCCTATTTAGCTGTGAAAAGCTCATCCAAGATTTATTGGAGATTGATGAAGCAATAGGGTCAAGAATCTATCAAATGGCGAAGCATTACACCATTGAGATTCGTGAAGATAAACGTAAGAACATTCGCTTACGATAGGGAGAAGACATGAATAAATACCGACGAGATGTAGAGTACTATTTATACAATCGCCAACAAATCAAACATAGCCATGATCGAGAGGAACAAACATGGTCAACGATCATTGAAAATGTATTTAAGCGATACCAAGACACCGAGATTGGAAAACTGATGACCCTCAAGTATGAGCTCAAAGTGCCTGAGCAAAAAATCTTTGAGCAACTCCATATTGAAAAGACCACCTACTATGTGTGGAGAAATCGTTTGATTAATGAGATTACTCTACAAGCTGCTTATATGCAGCTCATTAGACCCTTTTAGGTGAATCATGCAATTTGAAAAAGTAACCCTCGATCAGCTCATTTATGCCAACTACAATCCAAGAAAAGCACTAAAACCTGGAGACAGTGAGTTTGAGAAGATAAGACGAAGCATTGAAGAATTTGGTTATGTGGATCCAATCATTGTGAATAAAGACTATACCATCATTGGTGGACATCAGCGAGCCACTGTACTAAAAGCACTTGGCTATCATGAAGTGGATGTAGTGATTGTCGAGGTCGATAAACTCAAAGAAAAGGCCCTCAACATTGCTTTGAATAAAATCAGTGGTGAGTGGCAGATGGATAAGCTTAAAGAGCTCTTACTAGAATTAGAGTCTCAAATAGATTTAGGAATCACAGGATTTGATGATGATGAGTTCAAACAGCTCCTCGCATCAATGGATACCAAGCAAGCTGTCGATGATGACTTTGATGTGGAAGCAGCGTTAGAAGAGATTGAGGAACCCAAAGCCAAGCGAGGAGATGTGTTCATCTTAGGACCACATCGAGTCATGTGTGGAGACAGTACAGTTCCTGAAGATGTAGAGAAACTCATGAATGGAAGGATTGCGGATCTTATTGTGACTGATCCTCCCTACAATGTGAATTATGAAAACAAGATTGATTACCATAAGATGTTTAAGAATGATGT
>JAGXSD010000028.1 GCA_018333955.1 Erysipelotrichia bacterium | reverse complement strand
ACATCATTCTTAAACATCTTATGGTAATCAATCTTGTTTTCATAATTCACATTGTAGGGAGGATCAGTCACAATAAGATCCGCAATCCTTCCATTCATGAGTTTCTCTACATCTTCAGGAACTGTACTGTCTCCACACATGACTCGATGTGGTCCTAAGATGAACACATCTCCTCGCTTGGCTTTGGGTTCCTCAATCTCTTCTAACGCTGCTTCCACATCAAAGTCATCATCGACAGCTTGCTTGGTATCCATTGATGCGAGGAGCTGTTTGAACTCATCATCATCAAATCCTGTGATTCCTAAATCTATTTGAGACTCTAATTCTAGTAAGAGCTCTTTAAGCTTATCCATCTGCCACTCACCACTGATTTTATTCAAAGCAATGTTGAGGGCCTTTTCTTTGAGTTTATCGACCTCGACAATCACTACATCCACTTCATGATAGCCAAGTGCTTTTAGTACAGTGGCTCGCTGATGTCCACCAATGATGGTATAGTCTTTATTCACAATGATTGGATCCACATAACCAAATTCTTCAATGCTTCGTCTTATCTTCTCAAACTCACTGTCTCCAGGTTTTAGTGCTTTTCTTGGATTGTAGTTGGCATAAATGAGCTGATCGAGGGTTACTTTTTCAAATTGCATGATTCACCTAAAAGGGTCTAATGAGCTGCATATAAGCAGCTTGTAGAGTAATCTCATTAATCAAACGATTTCTCCACACATAGTAGGTGGTCTTTTCAATATGGAGTTGCTCAAAGATTTTTTGCTCAGGCACTTTGAGCTCATACTTGAGGGTCATCAGTTTTCCAATCTCGGTGTCTTGGTATCGCTTAAATACATTTTCAATGATCGTTGACCATGTTTGTTCCTCTCGATCATGGCTATGTTTGATTTGTTGGCGATTGTATAAATAGTACTCTACATCTCGTCGGTATTTATTCATGTCTTCTCCCTATCGTAAGCGAATGTTCTTACGTTTATCTTCACGAATCTCAATGGTGTAATGCTTCGCCATTTGATAGATTCTTGACCCTATTGCTTCATCAATCTCCAATAAATCTTGGATGAGCTTTTCACAGCTAAATAGGGTAATGGTGTTTTTGTTGTTGTAGCGAGTATTGATGATCTCAAAGGTGATTTGAATATCGGATTGCGTTGGTGACTTCCCTCGCTCAGTCTTAAACAAATCATCAATGTACAACACTTTCACTTCCTTCAAATACTTCACTGCCTTTTGATACACTTCTTGCTCCATCACACTGCTTTTGAGTTTAACAATGTCATCTCTCCACAACATGTAATGCGCTTCAAACCCTTTTTCCATGAGTCGATTCACCACTGCCGTACAGATGTGGGTCTTACCTGATCCCACTTGTCCACCAATGAAAAACCAGCTTTGATGGGGATTAGTCACATACTCTAGTGCTTTTTGCTTGATGTGATACTGCCACTGCTCCTTGGTAAGATACGTGTCGAAGGTGTACTCTTTCACCAGTTCTTTTAGTCCACTTTTGGTTAGAGCTTGTAAGGCACGTCGTTGCTTTTGACACTCACACATCCTAAGCACGGTATAGCCTTCCACCTCCACTAAGATTGACCCTTTGTTTTTACAGAGTGAGCACTCAACTCCTTTTAGGGTTCCTGGTAGTTCATTGTAGTAATCACACTGCATTGTGCTAAAGCTTGACGGTGGTGTTGATGTCCCATTGATCTTTGGCATGATCTTGTCCACTTTGTCCATGTTGCCCTCCTTGTTTGATTGGATACACACTGAGCCAATTTGAAACAATGCTTTGATTGATGCATGCGATGATATCCTCTCCCATGTCTTGAAGCTGCGTGAGTCGTTGACATAAGAGTTCTTTCCCTCGCTGAGTCAACTGTTTATTTTTCATACTTTTTCTCATGGATTCATAGCCTTTAAGAGCTTGAAGCAATTCTTGATTGTCCATCGCAAACATCTCAAACACATCTTGTTTCTTTTTTTCTACTTCTTTTTCTAATTCTATTTCTATATCTGTGTCTGGACCATTTTGACCTGTCAAGGACATCTCAGTCAGTAAGAGTTTTTGTCGCTGACGTGACTCTCGCTTCTTCTCTCGATGATAATCTCGAATGGACTCTAGTCTTCCTTGGTTTTGATACTTTTCCCAATTGCTCACCATCAAGATGTCATTGATGATCTCAATCATTCCAAACTTCACAAGAACACTTAGGGCTAAGCGAATCGATGCAACAGGTCGATCAAACTCAACCGCCAACATCTCATCAGTGTAGGGAATGTCTTTCGAGAAATAAACCAGTCCATTATCATTGGTATGCCCTGCTAAACATAAGATTTGAAGCCAGACGACGATGATCGCATCACTGTCTGGCATTTTTCGAATCTGTTTGATTTTACGATTATCAAACAAGTCTGAGACAAGTTTGATCCATTTAACGGAGGTCATAACTGACTCTTTAGAAAGGGATGATTAATCACGATGGCGTCTTCCTTTCATGTTTTCTAATTTCCTGCGTTTCTCATCAAGGGTGCTTCGAGTATAGATACGAGTGGTCTCTAGTGAGCTGTGACCTAAGATGTCCGCAAGATCCAAGACATTGTTGTATTGATCCATAAAACGTTTAGCGAAGAGATGGCGAAAGCTATGGGGATGTACTTTCACCAAACTCACCTTGGCTGCTCCTGCGACTATTTTGAGATGTCTCCATAAGGTGGAGTAACTGATTGTGAATATCCTTCCACTTGTGATCTGCTTCTCCTTAACATATCGTCGTAGTTCTCTCGCCAACTCTTGAGTGAGTATAATCTCTCGCTCTTTGCCTTTTTTATACGTTGTAAAATAAAATCCTTGAATATTCTCCACAGTGAAAGCATCTAGCTCACTAATGCGAATGCCAGTGGTGGAGACTATTTTTATGATGAGGTAAATCTCTTCTTTGTTGAGTTTTTTAGCGTAGCGCAGTAATCGTTCAACATCACTTTCACTGACTACATTTAGTAAACTGGATTTTTGCTGAGTCTTGATTTCTCTGACTCGCCATTCACTTAACTCACACCACTTCAGAAATGAATTGAGAATCGTGATGAAGTTATTCACACTGCTGGTTTTGTAGTGGCTTTGTATCAGCTGCTCTTTGTATTCCATGACATGTCGCTTATCAATGACTTCATGATCAGGGAGTGAGTTTATAAATCGCTTTATATCTCGCTGATACTTTGTCGTAGTCTTAATACTTTTCTCCAGCATGATCTGGTTTTGAATATAATGATTGAGTTTATGATGTAGCTCTTCTTTAGTCATGACCACCTTCATCACTCATGACATCTTCAAGTTGTCCAAATAAAGATTGAAGGTGTTGATCCTGGACATACTTCTTCATTGGTAACATCGTGTTGAAGTATTGGGTTTTAAAGTGTTTCGCTTGTGATCGAGCATACACATCGATCTCTTCTTTACTTGCATGATTAATGCGCACATAGATTCCTTTGCCTAACTTTGAAGGAATGAAGATAATCCCTTCTTTTCGTAGTTGACTCAGGATCTGGCGAATCGCTCGCTCACTTTGATAATCCGATGTTTTTATCATATGTTGTTGACGAACAACTTCTTTTAGATCACACGGGGTCATTTCTTATCCCCCTGTTGAAGCTTTAATGTTTGTTCATACTGATGAAGTGTAAAATCATAATCTATACCTAAGACTTTGAAAACTAAATGACTCGGGACTCGTGTTGGTCGAATATCAAAGGGATCCTGCTCGAGTTTCTTACACTCGCTAAACACTTTAGCTGCACTTTCCCAACGTGCTCCACCCATCAACTCTTGTATGTCCCGCTTCGTTGCATACGGTTGAAATAGTATTTTCATACACAAACTTCACATTTCGTGTTGTTCGTCTTGAAAAAAAATAGCTTCTACTGTTGTGTCATAACATCGAGCTAAGGAAAGCTTGACAGCATCTCGTGGGATACGTTGTCCTGCTTCATACGATTCGAGAGCTCGAATCGAGATATTCACTTCTTGAGCAATAGTTTCTTTGGATCGGTTCCCTCGTAGTTGAACCAATCGTTTTGCGATAGTGTCTTTGTCCACACCCTGTCTCCTTTTCGGAATAACGTCATACATGGGACTCATGATGATCAACGTTGCTTATTCCCCAGGCTGTCGACATGTCCTTGGGTCTATCGTCACGTAATATGATTCTATTCTAAAAGAGGCTTACGAAAAAAGCAACACAAAATGTGGTGAAAGTTCTTGAAAGAATCACATAATGTGTTACACTGTTTGTGAGGTGAAATTATGGCAACATTTGGAGAACGTCTTAGAGAGTTGCGCAAAGTCGCACGATTAACACAAAAAGAGCTTGCACATGCCGCTGGCGTAGCAGAGAGTACTATAAGCATGTATGAGATGGAACGAAGAGAACCCGACTTTGAAACCCTTGAAGTCTTATCCGACTATTTTAATGTGGATGTAGGGTTTTTATTAGGTCGAGATGAAACGATCACGTATATCCCTAATAGTCATACATCCGTGATGGTGAGTAAAATTCCGGTCTATGGCAAGATCCCTGCGGGTCAACCGAATGAAGCCATTGAGAATATTCTCGATCACATTGAGATACCAAGCTGGCTCGCAGGACGAACTGGATTGTTTGGTTTGATGGTGGTCGGTGATTCAATGAATAAGGTTATTCCGGATGGTTATATTGCGGTACTACAAAAGACTCACACCTTAGAGGATGGGTCCATTGGTGCAATCTTAGTGAATGGATTTGATGCAACTCTTAAGAGATACTATCGAATCAAAGATGGAGTTGTGCTTGAACCTCTCAGTTATAATCCTGAGCATCAAGCGATAATCATCAAAGAGAATGATCAAGAGAACATTAGTGTCATTGGTAAGCTCGTTTGGAGTTGTGCTGCCAAGAGCTTTTAAACTTGCATTTGTATCTCATTCAAGGTAAAAGAAAAGTACCCATCTTGAACTGGGTACCGGAGTATGTGCAACATACGTAAAGGGGATTTAAGTTGTTGCCAAGTAATTCTATCAAATATCAGCGAGGACAACAAGTTATGGCAATCTATAAAGATGAAAAACGTGGAACGTGGTACTGTAAGGTTAACTATCTTAATCATGATGGAAAACTGATCTCACATACCAAACGTGGTTTTAAGTTGAAACGTGATGCTTTAAATTATGAATCATCCTATCGAGTTGAGCAATACCAAAAGATTGAGAATCCTACCGAAGACATGACTCAAGTCGTTGAACCCGTCAAAGATATGCTCTTTAGAGAGCTGTTTGATAAGTATATTGAAAACAAACGACATGAAGCTGAAGATTACAATGTCAACAAATACATCCAGGTTGCCAAGCGTTTCTTTGGACGAGTGATGGACATTCCGATGTCTAAGATTAAACCAAGTGATTATCTCGATTGTCGTAACATCATTGAAAGTGAAAAGGCTGCAGTCCGATACCGGAACAAAGCCATTTTTCTTTTGAAGAGTGTGTCACGATTTGGATATGATTATTATGAGCTGAAAGATCACGCTCGACTTCTTAAAATTGTACCACTCAAGTCCACTGAATTTAGGGAAAAGGAAGTATGGACACCTGATCAGTTTAAACTCTTTATTGAACATGTGGATCATTACGTCTATAAAACATACTTCACCTTCTTGTACTATACTGGGATGAGACGAAGTGAAGCTCGAGCAATTGAAAAGCGAGATATCGTCGATGGTGTCGTCAGTATCAACAAATCGATGCATCAATATAGTGGTGAATTCAAATCACTGAAAACAAACTCAAGTCGTCGTAAGATCCAAATTAATCAACATGTACTAGAGATGATCCAACCTCTCATGGAAACTGAAGGCCATTTACTCTTTGGTGGAAATGAACATTTATCTTCCACATCCATTCAGCGTTATTTCTCTAACGGCATTAAACTCTGTAATGAACACCTTATTGCACGTGGAGAGAAGCCAATTCCAAAAATACGACTTCATGATATGAGACACAGTCATGCGACATTCCTTATCAACAAGGGAGCAAACATTGTTGCAGTATCAAAACGACTGGGTCATTCTGACATTAATATGACTCTTAAAGTATATACACACCTTCTTAAAGAAAACGAAGAACATATTATCGATCTCTTAGATGATTAAATTATTCTTAGTCTTTAATATCTAGAAAACTCAAATCAATTGATTTAGCATTTTCATTTATCATTTTAGAAATATTTTTTCCATAATTTCCTAAAATTTTAATAGGGTCTTCTTCATATCCTATTGCGAAATCAAATTGCCTTACAATCTTACCATCAAAAATCTCCGCACTAAAATATTCTATTTCTTTCCTTATATTGTCGTTAACTTCTTTTCTATTTAAGAAATGCGAAAATCCCAAACCAATTAAATTATTTTTTTTGAGGAAGTATGCTGTACCTTCCCGAAATTTATCATCTATCCATAATCCATCTTTTAATAGATCTTTTCCACCATCTTTTATGTAATACTGTTTTCCAACACCATTTTTTAATCTTCTTTCAAACATACCTTCATATAAATAACTCGAATCTTGGACGATTGCAAATCCATTGTTTACACAATTCGACACAAATGAGCAATCATACTTTAATCCACCATCAAATATTCTATAGAAATCTTCTTCACCTTTCTTATAGTGTTCAAAAATCAACTCATCATTTTTTGAATACGCCTTCCCAAATACGAAACTTTTGTGCTTATCAGGATTCAGTCTATTTAAAACATTACAGCAAACTTCATTAAACATCGAATAAAACCCTTCAAAATCATTGTTTTCGATTAAACTGTACATAGACACATATACTTGATCCTTTAATAAAACTTGATGATGATTGATTTCACTTGGATTGCTTTTAATAATAATCAAAATGTTCCAAATTTGTATAAGAAAATCAATATCTTCTTTTTTTAGAACCCCAAGTAATTTGTAACTTTCATACATGATGTTTTCAGTAATTGATATCTTCATAGGTTCATTTTCTAGTGCAGACTTCAATGAGTTACAAGTTTGAGTGTATAAGATATTTCTATATTGATTATTCTCACTTGCCTGCTGATCTTTAGATAGTTTCTGAACATAATATACAAGTAAGATCGATACAATTAAACTAATGGATGATAAATATATGCTAATCAAATTAGTTGTTACATCAAATCTTCCTGATTCAGATAATGTTGATAACACACCAGAGTATTGATTATTAGCAAGAAATAAAAACATATTTAATGATATTGGGATCATTATTAATGGTGTAATGATCAATGACAAGAATATTAAAACTATAGTTCCAAGCTTCACAAGATAAACCCCCTATTTATATATGTCAATTATATCATTTATTTATAACTCTTATATTGATCCTTACTGTCAATAATTTCCGTGACCACATCTTTGACCACATTTTTTGAAAAAGAGGGTAAAACATGGTTAGAGTTTGGACAGAAAAAGCCTCTAAAGAGTGGATTAGTGAGACTTTGTAAAGCTTTTCCATCAGTCCTGCTACCCCTGCCAGTAATCAAATAAACCGCTTCAATAGCGGTTTTTATTTTGCCTTGACCACATTGTGACCACATTTTTAAATAGTTTGCATTTATGATTTAATTCATGACAACCATTTTTATTTGATTTCCTTTTTCAACTTTTTCCAAAACCAATGATGATATCTCAAAATTGCAGATTCCGTACATCTGTTGTCCCTGGTCCAGTTCACAGCTGATTGCCTAAGATTCAGACCCGGGGGGGGGTCAGGAATGAATCTTAGGAACCACTGTTGGATATATTGCTGCCATTCACGTTGAACGTGCAGTTTATCCTTGTCTTGACATAGTCTTTGTAGACAATCATCTTGAGTTGCCTCAATGAATAAAAGTTCTGCTCCAAGTTGATGAGCTAATCGCTCACGCTCTACAAAGTTTGGATAGCCACCGATGATCCACGCTTGAGACCATTTGCCGGTTCTTGTTTTGATTTGATCCAGTAACATATCCCTTAGTTGAAATATATTTTGGGCTATTTCGGTTGGTTTATCATAGGCTGGTAATAGAGTGATGGCTTTGTATAGTTCATCAAGATCCAACACAATATCTTTCCTGCCTTTGCTTTGTTTAACAAAGGTAGTCTTCCCCGATAGAGGCGGACCATAGACAATATAGACTTTTTGAGTTGATGGATAACCAAAGCGTTCATGAATTTGGTTGTGACATCGATGATGGACCAACAGTATATTCTTCGGGTTAAGTGATATGGTGACATCATGGACATTGACTGGGGTCAGCTCTGTAATATGATGAGCTATACAATCAATTTCTTTATGAATGACTTCTCCACAATGTTGACAGCATAATCCTTTGCTTGGATGACTTCGCTCGTTCATGAGCTTGAGACGCAATGATCTCCATTCCTGACTTTTATAGAAATCGGCACGGGTTGTATACTTGGCCACTACCATTCCTCTGCTTTAGCAAGACGCTCTCGTAGTTCAAGTTCTTGTTTCTTAAGCTGCAGCATTTGTGGATTATCAGAATAGTTTTGAGGATCTTTATTCTTGAGTAATCCGAAGAGTGCACCTGTATCTGGAGGTTGGTGTTTCTTGGTGATCTCGGTATAGGTCACAGAATTACCGTTCTCATTTTTGGTGTAGACTTTCTTCTCTTCATACTCATACCCAAGCGCTTTTTTGATAAGAGCGTTCTCAAGTTCAGTGATTAATGTTTCCTTCCCCTTTTTTAAGGCTTTAGAAACTTCAAGATATTGCTTCTTATAGACTTCTAAGGTTGTGACTGAAATACCAAGGTTTTTAGCAATTTGATCTTCTCTTAAACCATCTCTTGCCCATTTTTCAACAAGACTTAGTTTTGATTTAACCTGATCCCATTTACTCTTAGCCATCACACACCTCTATAGAGTTAAGTTATCACATAAAAAAACTTCGGTATGTACCGAAGTTAAATTTAAACTTATGAATAAATTCATTCCTTAATAGATAAAAATACTTTTACAATGGTTGGACAAAACTGTGTTCCTGAGCATCGAACTAATTCCACAATTGCTTCATCATGGGACTTTATTTTGTGATAAGGTCTATGTGATGTCATGGTTTCATATGCATCAGCTACCGCAACGATACGAGCATTTAAACTAATCATATCCCCTGAAATTCCATAGGGATAACCTTTTCCATTCCACCACTCATGGTGTTGCTCAACAGTTTCGCAAATCTTCTCGCAAAAACCACCCGATCTGAGAACAGTTGCACCAATGAATGAGTGTTTTTTTACCACAATAAACTCTTCTTCACTTAGTTTACTAGATTTGTTTAAAATTTCATCTGAAATAGCAATTTTCCCAATATCATGTAAAGTTGCTGCGATTTCAATTCTTTTAATTTCTGACATGCTTAATTTTAATTGCTTTGCGATTAAAACCGCATAATATGAAACTCTACTAGAGTGTCCCGATGTGTATTTATCTTTTATTTCAAGAAGTTTAATGATTGCGCTTAAGATAGCTTGGTAATCTGCTCTGTATCCATTCATCTTATCATAATTGTCCATTGTCATGCTCAGTTGTGAAGCTACAATATTTAAAAATATCATATCAGTTTTTTTCCAAACCTTTGGCTTTTTGCTGTAAATTTTAATTGATCCCAACACTCTATCATTAACGATGATTGGTGTTGCAATAAATGACAAAATACCACGAGTTATATAAATTTCATTGTTGAACAGAGACTCATAGTTAAGATTATCAACTTGTAATGGTTTTTTCTGTAATACAATATGAGAATAAACCCAACTCGATGTTGTTAGTGACCTAAGTTCAACAAGCTCGTCACTTGACAAACCGCTAGATTCAATTATTTCTAGGTTTTGGTTCAATTCATCAAGTTTCCTTATAATACACCAATCTGCTTTGAAATAGACATTCAATAAATCTAGTACACGCTTAAATATTTCGTCTGGCTTAGACTGATTTCCACCAGTTATGGTTGCAGATAGTTTCCCGAGTTCTATCAAATCATCAAAATTATTCATGTTTTAAATTCTCCAATTTTCTTTTACCCGCAAACTTATGTTATTAATTAAGTGTACATTATATGACCTAAACTTAAGCGAACTCTACTGTTTTTTTAGATTACTATCACGGATTACAATTATGACAATATTGCGGAGATGCAAACTCACCAATTGGATGCAGCTCTTCAGCTACATGTTTGCATCTGTGGCAACTAAAAACATGTTTCAGTGTCAGTTCACTCGGCAATCGGCACAGCTCACATGGCAAACCTTTGATAACTTCAGTAACGACAAATCCATAAAATCCACACATAGGACATAAATTGTTAATTTTCTTCACAAGATCCATTGATGCTAATGCTATATTTTTCATCCGTGTTGGATTGGCATGTGCTCTCATATCTGTCTCAATAAAGACGTTCCTTGTTAAAGATCTTGCCTTACATTTTTTAAATGCTTTTTCGAATTTTTCAAGAGTGTCAATATCTTTTATGACAGGACTTCCGTTTTCATTGCTTGGCCGCAAAATCAAAAAATGCTCGGGGAACCCCACTTTAACAGAAAAATCTAATGCTTCACTCCAATCACGTGTAGTTATATGATCAAAATTTGTTTCAGATCCTTTGTAAATACCAAACATTTCGTACTTTGAAATCTTGTCATATAATAGTATAATCTCGACATTCCAAGGCATTGGAAACATCGGGTGAGGACCAAAACTCCCTTCACTTGCGATAAATATTTCTGCGCTTGACAAATTCATGCAAATCTTAATCTTCTCTCTTGCTGTTTCTAATTGAGACTTTTCTCGCAGTATTTCACGTGAAAAAGCACCTAAAATATCGGTATCAAACGCATTTTCTACTATGAAATTGCAACCTGTTTCTACTTCAAAGATTGGTTGAATGACTTTTTCTTTGTTGTGTTTTGTCAGTAATGCTAACGTTCGCCCTTCGAAAACCTTCATTTGGTATTACTCCTTTTGAATTAAACACCTTTATTTTACCACAATTTTGATTCTACCAAAGTGTTTCTCTAACACATCGTAGATTTGTCACTTAACATTTTTAACCACTTCGAACACACTCATCTAAATTCAATTTTTCTTCATTACTGTCGTAAAAAGAGAGCATCGAATACAATTTTTTAATGTGAATTTCCACTCTTCCTAGTTATCTTCTAAACTTATATGTAAATTTTACTTTATTAATTTTGAAGTCGTTAAGATACCAATTAAACACAAGATAATGACATAGTAAAAAACATATCGGTAATCTTGAAATAAATCTATCAAACGCCCCGATGACAAAACTCCAAAAACAGCACCAATTCCATATGCAGTAAATACAACACCATAGTTTTGGCTATAATGTTTTATTCCAAAAAGTGCCAGAGTCGACGTAGGTGCAATTGCTAACCATCCACCTAAGTTAAACCAAAAAATTGAAAATGAAATAAAATATAATGTTATAGTACCTTCCTTGGCAAGCAAAATCAAAAATGAAGAAAAAATAATCAAACTGTAAGAAAGATACATTGCGTTCTTCGAAGAAAATTTATCAGTAATCCATCCAAATATCGGTCTTCCAATCCCATTAGAAATTGCAAACAGTGCCATCAAAGTTGCAACGAACTTTGGTGACAACCCAATTAATTCAGTCCCAACACCACTCGTCAATCCAATTAGCATGAGCCCAATCGTTGTACCAATCATAAAATTAATATATAACCCTTTAAAACTATCAGATTTAATCATACTTGACGTGTTCAATTCACTTAAATTATCGCTCGCATTTATTGTTGACTTCAAACTTAACTGTCCTGACTCAGACGGATATCTAAACGGAAATGACAGAATCGATATGATAATACCAAAAAATATTCCCAAAATTTGGAATGTGTTCATAATACCATAATTTTCTAAAAGATTTCTAGCAAGTGGAGCTGTAATTAATGGTGATAATCCAAATCCTATTAAAACCATACCCATAGTCAAACCTTTCTTTTCAGGGAACCACCTTGCTATAACTGTTATTGGAACACCGTATGCAATTCCCACGCCTGCACCACTTATTATTCCATATGTGACTGTCAATACAAAAATATTAGGCGCATAAGCTGACAAAATCCATCCTATGGACACTAAAAAACCGCCTAATAGAAGTATGGATCTCGGATTATATTTATTTAAATACTTCCCGGTTATAAACATAAAGAATGCGTAAAAGGCCAGTGCTATCATATATGGCATTCCACTTTGTGTGGATCCAATATTAAATAACTCCTCGATTGGAAACCTAAAGACACTATAAGAATAGACTGTTCCTAGACACAACATTATAATGATTCCTAAAAAAACGTACCACCATCTGTTGAGTGAATGAAACTTTCTGTTTTTTATAAAAGGATTTTGATTCATCTCGTCTCCAGCTTTCAATTAATTATTCACTAAGTCATATATACTTTTAAATCACATCATTGTAAATTAATACTAACCATACATACAGTTAATGTTTCAATATAGATTAAAATGTTCATTCACGAATTTTTAAATGACTATTATCCAAACAAATGCATTCATATATCAAGTCCAGAACCTTATGTAAAAATCTAGAATAATGATAACACGAGTTTTAATATAATTAAATGGAAGATAACCTTAATATTATAATTCACAGAAGATTCTAGATATTTACTAATTGGAATGTCCGGGACTTTGACAGTTGAAAACAAGATAAAATCTAATGAGTAGCGTGAATGCTGCTTTTTTTGTGTCAAGCACTAAAATAATTGTGTTGTATGTGTTGTATGTTATAGTATGTTATGGTATACTTTCAGTATGAAACTATACTATGATAAACGAGCGAAAGATCCTATCTACTACGCACAACAAGGTTTTCGTAATGGAAAGAAAACTAC
>JAGXSD010000027.1 GCA_018333955.1 Erysipelotrichia bacterium | reverse complement strand
ATTGACATCAGGAATCTAAAAGGGTATAATTCAAAAAATCGATGAAGGAAAGAAGTAACCTACTATCAAGGTATCAGTGAGTTAGGAGAGTGAAAACTAACACCAATTGGAGTAGATGAATAACATTCTGAAGATCCTTACTGAAACGTTGTGCGTAGGCTAAGGCGGGTGCATCCGTTAAAAATGCTAGACTTGCTAGAGTCAAAAGAGACCAACAACATTGGTAATTTGGGTGGCACCGCGGATAAAACATGCTTATTCGTCCCATAGTAATCATCACTATGTGACTAATAGGCTTTTCTTTTGGTCTTTATGGAAAAGGAGACACCATGAAAAACAAACATCAACTTATCAATGAATTAAAACAGGTATTTAGTCAAACGCTTTGCAATGAATTGAATTTGACTCGAGCTGAAGCTCCACTCTTTGTCTTAAGTGACAGTGGACTACAGGATGAACTTGATGGAAGACAATCATCCATTTCTTTTAATGTGTCGTCTGGTAAGCAAGCTGAGATAGTGCATTCACTTGCTAAATGGAAACGTCTAGCATTAAAGCGTTATGGATACAAGGTGTATGAAGGAATTCTTACAGATATGAAAGCCATTCGAACAGGTGAAATACTTGACTCTCTTCACTCTTACTATGTTGATCAATGGGACTGGGAGAAAGTAATTGATGTGGAAGATAGAAATATTGACTATCTCAAAAAGATTGTCAATCAAATCTATCAATCTATTCTAGAAACTGTGACGTGGATGCAGTTTCAAGGCTATGAAGCACCAAATTTACCGAAAAAAGTGCTGTTCATTAGTTCAGAAGAACTACTTCAACGCTATCCTTTACTAACATCCAAACAACGTGAAAATGAGATATGTAAAGAATTTGGTGCTGTATTCATACTTGGTATTGGAGCGAAGCTAAGTGATGGTTTTATTCATGATGAGCGAAGTCCTGATTATGATGACTGGTCACTTAATGGTGATTTACTTGTCTATTCAAATTTACTTAAACAAGCTGTGGAACTTTCCTCTATGGGGATCAGAGTCAATAAGCATTCTCTACTCCAACAGTTAACAACATCCAACACACTCAATAGAATCGATAAGCCTTATCATCAAATGATTCTAAATGGACAACTACCTTACACCATTGGGGGAGGAATAGGGCAATCCAGATTGTGTATGTTTCTGCTTCAACAACAGCATATTGGACAAGTGCAATGTTCATATTGGGAAGAAACCACTTATGATCAATATGAAGATATATTGTAGATTGATGAACTATCCATACTTTTTTAGTAGGATAAGAAAGTTATAAGGATAAGTATTAAAATATGTGATTCTTATGTGAATCACATAATTCGATGGATAGTCAATGCAGAACGCTACTAAGCGTTCTGTTTTGTGTTAAAATCCCGACTTTAACAGTTAATAATGAAACAAAGAGGCGAAACCCTGCATGATTAGTGGGTATTCTCCTCTTCGTTGTGTTTTTAGAATGTTGTATGTAAATACTAAGATGAAATCTTTTTAATCTTTTTGTTGAGTTCTTTAGGTAGGGGAACTGCAATAGTTTTATTTACAATGAGTTAGATGACATGAGAAGATTTTCTTCAAATTGTTTTGGAGTCATCTTAAACTTAGTGTGAATGCGTTTATTAGGATAATACTCACTCAAGAAGTCATGAATGAGTACTTTCATTTCAGCCATTGATTTGTGTTTGTTTGGAGTAATCAATTCACGCTTAATAGAGCGATGAAAGGATTCAATAACGGCATTATCTACGGGTGTTCCTGGTTCACTCATCGAGTGAGTAATGTGATGGCTTTCAAGATAGTCTTGAAAGGCATATGAACGATATTGAGAACCACGATCAGAATGGATCATGCTTGGAAGTGATCCTTTAAAATGAAGAAGTGGATCTAAACCAATGGACTAATTCATGTGATGTGATACTTTGAAACATCGTGGAATACGTGTCGCAAGATCAATATAGGTGCTTAAGTACAACCGCCCATCGGTACATGTAATGTAAGTAATGTCGGTTACCCAGATGGCATTGATGGCGTCTTGAGAGAACTGACGATTAAGAAAATTCTCTTTAACCGCTGTTTCTATCGCTTTAGGTTGTCCATAAGATGAAATTCTGTGATGATATCCCTTCGCACAAAGGCTCATCTTTCGCATCAAGACCGCTACAACACGTTTATTGGTTTCAATTCCCTCTTCATAAAGTTGGAGCGCGATGCGAGGCGAACCATATCGACCTTTATTTTCTTCATAGACTCGTTTAATCTCTTTCTCTAAAAACTGATGTCGCAATTTCGTTTGACTCGGTTTTCGTTTAACCCACTCATAATATCCTTGACGAGAAATGGATAATAATTGACACATGAGTGTGATTGAATAATTGAACTGATGTTTGTGGACAAAGCGAAATCTTATTTCTTTTCTTGATCCACAAACATCGCGAACTTTTTTAGTATTTCATTTTCCTCTTTAAGCCGTTTCACTTCAGATTCAAGGACATAGTGACGCGCTTTATCAGGTAACCTATTTCCTTGACCACTGAATGCTTGATTTCCGTATCGATTGAATTCAGATACCCAACGCGAAACAATAGGTCGTGAGATGTGGTAATCTACAGCTACTTCTGATACTGTGGTTTCCTTATTCACTATTTGCTTCACAATTTTAAGTTTAAATGCTTGATCATACGTTTTTCTCATCATTTAGTGTACTCTTTCTAGTTGTCAAATAAATTGTATCATTTCCCAAGTAATTATTTTGTCAAGTCCAGAATCTTGTGTAAAATCTATTAGTTAGTCAGTGGATTCATTTAAATGATCCACCTTTTTGTTTTCTCAGTAAATTTTATATATTGGCGAGCACTGGATTGCCATTCTTCATGAACATCGATTAGGACTGATCCTATTAAACGTAGTGCTGATTGCTCATTTGGGAATATGCGTACCACTTTCTCTCTTCGTCTGATTTCAGAATTAAGTCTTTCAAGCATATTGGTACTTTTAAGTCTTGAGTAATTGCTTTCTTCAATGGAACAGTATTGAAAGCTATCTTCAAACCCTTCATCAAGACATTC
>JAGXSD010000026.1 GCA_018333955.1 Erysipelotrichia bacterium | reverse complement strand
CACTCGAATACGTCGTCGTGGGAAGAAAAAAGTTTGCACAGAGATTGCCCTGGTGTTAATTGGGTATAACCTCAAGAAATATCACGCGAAAAAACAGCGAAGTCTACTTACCACTGCACTCAACTAACTTTATTTGAAAAGGAAGTTCTTTTTGTGTACGCAAAAATCAATCACTTCGTTCTTTTAACAGTTCAAACACGAAGGTATGCCTATACATCATCATTGACTAAATGAAAATACAAAAAAGGAGCTGTTCACTCCATAAACATCATGTCTGAATGTTTATTTCGTTACAGCCCCTTTTTTGTGCTTTAGCGAATATCGATGATGATAATTACCACGCTTTAATCAAAGTCATATGTTTTTAAAAATAGTCGAATGTATCAAAAAGACGTTCATCAAGATGTTCAAAAAGCACTTAAAAATGTGTAAGTTACCTTTGAATTGGTGTAGTTTATTCTCTAAGTCATGACTTCTAGGGATGAGTTTTGTAAACTAAACATCGACCCGATTGGGAAATATGAAGGAGATTTTATGAAAAAATTAATAACGCTTTTAGTCTTACTTGTGTTGATGGTTGGATGCGCAAATCAACCTACCCCACCAGTGAATGTCGATATTGAAGACATTGTGAGTGCAATTAAAGATGAATACAAAGACGATTATGCTCCTAGCATGGAATATGATGAAGATTACATGGTAGAGCGTTTAGGCATTGAAAAGGCATGGGTTGAAGCATTCTTTGGTGAAGGCCCAATGTTTAGTATGAGCAGTGATGAATTCATCATCATCAAGGCAAGTGCAGGCAATGTAGATAAAGTGCTTGCGGCGATGCAAGAATACCAACGTTATTTAAAAGAAGAATCTTTCCAATATCCTATGAATATGCCTCGTGTACAAAATGCAGAGTTAGTATCCAATGGGGATTATGTAGCCTTTATCTTAGTTGGAGCGTTCTTTGAATATCCTAGCGATGGCTCAGAGTGGAATGAACAAGATGAAATAGACTTTATTAAAGCCCAATTCAAACGTGGGGTTGATGTCTTTAATTCATTCTTTGAATAATTATGATTTTCGCTTCATCAACGTTTTTATTCATTTTCCTACCAAGTGCGATGCTCGCACTTTTAATCGCTCCTCCTCGCTTTCGCAGTGCTATTTTATTGTTCTTTAGTTTAGTGTTTTATGCCTATGGTGAGATTCGATATGGTTTGATCATGTTATTTTCTATCTTTCTTGATTATACATGTGGCATCATGATTGAATCCTCAAAGCAAACCTACCAAAGAAAAGTTTGGCTTGCGGTGTCCATGATTGGAAATCTTGGTTTGCTTGCATGGTTTAAATATAGTGGCTACTTAGCTTCACTCATTAATGATGCACTTAATGCTTCACTTCCAGTGCCAAATATCATTCTTCCTTTAGGAATTAGTTTCTTTACGTTCCAAACGATGTCATATTCCATTGATGTGTATCGTCAAGAAATTAAAGCTGAGCGTAATCTTATTGACTTTGGTGCATATGTGAGTATGTTTCCTCAACTCATTGCGGGACCGATTGTACGCTACGCGGATATTGTGAATGAATTAAAACAACCTCAAGCTCTATGGTCTCGCCTTGAACATGGATTCAATATCTTCGTCATAGGTTTAGGATCAAAGGTTTTGCTTGCGAATGCCTTAGCAGCTGTGATCGAACCTATTGAATCCTTGTCTTTAATTAATACTTCCAAACTACTTTGGATGATACAAACAACCTACTTTGGGTTTCAATTGTACTTTGATTTCGCAGGGTATTCACTCATGGCCATTGGTCTTGGGCATATGTTAGGATTCACCTTCCCTGCCAACTTTAATTATCCTTATATTTCAAAAAGTGTCAGTGAGTTCTTTCGCCGTTGGCATATTACTTTAGGATCTTGGTTTAAGTCTTATCTTTACATTCCTTTAGGTGGATCCAAAGTATCGCTCAAAAAAGTTGTCTTTAATCTTTTATTAGTTTGGTTTATTACTGGTTTATGGCATGGGGCTGATCATCAATTTGTCGTATGGGGACTGTGGTTAGGATGTTGGATTATTATAGAAAAACTATTTTTGCATAAAATTCAAATTCCTTCGCTTATCTCTCATCTTATGACCTTAATTATTATCTTTATCAGTTGGAGTATCTTTAACACACCTTCACTGAGTGTTTGGTGGTCACGTTTTATTCTCTCACCATGGTTTAGTGTACTTAAGCTTGAAGGTTTATTACTTAGAAATGGATTAATTCTACTTCTAATGAGTATGTTTTTCAGTGGTCCTTGGATTAAAACACTATTTACTTCAATATCGACTAAGTTTCAAACCTTAATCTTGATGCTTATCTTCACATTAAGTATTGCTTCTCTAATTCATGGATCACTGAATCCATTCTTATACTTCAGATTTTAGGAGGATGTATGTCAACATTTAAATGGTATATCATCATCGTGGTGGTTGTGATTGTGCATACATTATCTCAACCCTTCAAAGTGTTTTCAGTGTTGGAAAGACGCTTATTGACGACTCGACTTGAACTTTCGTTTCAAGATGCACTTAAAGGTTCATTTCAAGATTCACTTGAAAATCTACTGAATGATCAAATGGTGGGACGTGAATTTTGGATTAGACTTAATACCCTTAAAGATAGTGTAACAGGACGACAAATATTTGAGAAAGTGATTCGTAGTCAATATGGCTTACATGAAATTTGGCTTGAAGATGAAGGGCAACTTCTAAAAAATCTTGCCTTCATTAAAGCCTTTGAAGAGAAGACTGGTGCATTGATTAGTATAGTACCTCATAGTGGTTCTTTATTAAAATCGTCATACCATGAGTTATCCGTGTTGTTTACTAAAGAGGGTTATCCTGAGTTAAGAGATCAGTTTTTATCCTTAGCTTCCCCGACCATGAGTTTCTATAAAGCCGATCATCATTTGAATCACCTAGCCACTCCAATCATGGCTAAATTTGTACTAGAATATCTTGACCTTCCATTTCAATTACCTTCGTTAACATATTGCGCAGATTTCTTAGGAACACTTTCGCCATACTATTTATCTCTTACTCCTCAGAAAGATGCTTTATGGGTCTATGATGCCCCGATTGAATCGATAACCTTTAATAATCAAACCTTAGATTCATTACACGATTTAAAAGCATGTCAAGGTGTCAATCCTTATCAAGGATTACTCCATGGCAATCATGGATTGATGAATATTAAAACCGGCGTGAATAATGGTCAAAGACTCCTTCTGATTAAGGATTCTCATGCGCATCAACTTATCCCATTTTTAACCTATCATTATGAAACAATTGATGTGATTGATTTGCGTCATTTCAATGGTTCGATTCAAACACTTCTTGATCAAGGTTATGATGATGTGGTTGTTTTTGTGGGTGAAGGTAGTGTTCGAGAAGATCGTAGTTTCTTTAAACTTAATCGATAGGGGCTGTAACGAAATAAACATTCAGACATGATGTTTATGGAGTGAACAGCTCCTTTTTTGTATTTTCATTTAGTCAATGATGATGTATAGGCATACCTTCGTGTTTGAACTGTTAAAAGAACGAAGTGATTGATTTTTGCGTACACAAAAAGAACTTCCTTTTCAAATAAAGTTAGTTGAGTGCAGTGGTAAGTAGACTTCGCTGTTTTTTCGCGTGATATTTCTTGAGGTTATACCCAATTAACACCAGGGCAATCTCTGTGCAAACTTTTTTCTTCCCACGACGACGTATTCGA
>JAGXSD010000025.1 GCA_018333955.1 Erysipelotrichia bacterium | reverse complement strand
AAAAATATCTGGAAACAGACTTTCTTTCGCTGCTTAATTAGCTAAATACTGCTATCAGCGTGCACCTTATAGGTTGGTCTTTGGCTTATAAACGTGTATCACAAACAAAGAATAAGGTTCATAAGGCGACTCACCGCGTGTTCCCGACAATCCCATTGAGTCAATCATCTCTTGCTTGTCATGTCCTTAAGAGGTGATTAATAGCGATATGACTAAACTGTAGAACTTTGAATGTGAGACACTTCTTGGACAGGAGTTCGACTCTCCTCATCTCCACCAAAATGCAAAACAACCGCTGAAAAGCGGTTTTTGTTTTTTAAAGTGAGGACACCAATTACATCTTAATTATTTACCCATTCTATCTATACCATTTAAGAAAGTCTTTCTCATTAGAATCGTCGTGAGGTCCCTCCACCGCCACCACGGCCACCTGATCCTTTAAAACCACCACTGTGTCCACCAAAACTGAACACGACGCGAAAGATCAATGAAAGTAAGTTGCTATTGAGAAAACGTATATCCAACATAAGTACAATCCCTACGATTAACGCAATCCAAAGCCAACTAGGCCAACCAAATAAAGTTGTTGACTCACTTTCGTAAGGAATAGGTTCACGTAGAGTTAATTCGACTTGATACTCTTTGGCGATGATCTCGACAATCGCAAGATATCCATTGATCATCCCTTTATCAAAATCCCCATCATTGTAGTATGGCAACATGTAGGTGTCTTGAATACGCCCAAGTAGACTATCTGGTAATGCACCTTCCAGTCCATATCCGACTTCAATACGAGATAATCCTTCATTCAAAGACAACAAAATCAAAACACCATTATTAAGGGAAGGATCACCAATCCCCCATTCTCGCAAGACTGTCAGAGCATACTCAGAACCATCCATTCCTTCAAAATCTGGAGTGGTGAGCACTACAACCTGTGCTTTGGTTTTTTGAGCAAGCTCGAGTGAGATCTGTAGAATTTGCTCTTCAATGTGAGGACTCAGTAATCCTTCTTCATCCCGCACATAAAATACAGAACTGGGTTGTAGGATCGCACTAATCGGGTTCAATCTAGTCCATAGTACAACTCCAATAATCAAAAGAGCTACACTAATGATGCGAAACTGACGCATAACATCCTAAAAATCGACGTTGGGAACGTCAGAAGCTTCGGCTTCAAAATACGGTTTAACATCAAACCCCAACATGCCCGCAATCAGTGCAGTCGGTAACGAACGTACGCGTGTATTGTATTCTTCGACAGCTAAATTGTAATCACGACGCGCTGTAGCAATGCGATTTTCTGTTCCTGCCAACTCATCTTGTAAAGCTAAGAAATTAACATTAGACTTTAATTCGGGATAGTTTTCCACAATAACTAAAAGTCGATTAAGTGCATTTGTAACTTCATCGTTAGCTTCTTGCACTTCCTGAACACCAGAAGCCCCTGCAAGTTTAGCACGCGCTTGCGCAAGGGATGTAAAGATGGACTCCTCTTGCGCCGCAAAAGCCTTGACCGTACTCACCAAGTTAGGAATCAAGTCAGCGCGACGTTGAAGCTGTGTCTGTACTTGACTCCATTTTCCATTTACACCTTCTTCACTAGCAACTAGATTATTGTAGTTGCTCATGATGATTATGCCAAAAACAAACACGATACCAAGAGCAATGAGCATCTTTTTCATACTAATCTCCTTAATGTAATTAAATTGTCTATATTATAACACTAACATCATAAATCACATCACATTCGCATATTGTAAGATGACCATGAATTTTTGACTGCTTTGTCTTAGGTTTCAACAGGTGATTTACTCATCCATGAGGTTAAAATGTAATCCTTCATTTTGAGCATATTGTGTCATTAAAATTCTATGATGTATGCTAAACTATCTTTAAGGTTGAATGGTTATTTATCCCATAAAACATAGTCGCTTCATTGATACAAAAGTTTAAAATGAATGGAGAAACCCATGATCTATATTCTTTCGGGTATTGCGAAATCAGGAAAATCCTTGATTGCTGATGACATCATCAAAACCCATCATATGAGAGTCATTTCAACAGATCTCATTATGATGATGTTACATTATGGAAATGATCAACTGTCAATTGATATCCATAAGAGTGATATCACGGTTAGTCATGCACTAAAACCATATTTGTTTGGCATGATTAAATCATTATCAGGACTCAAGAGAGATTATTTAATCGAAGGAGTTCACATTCAACCTGATTTTGCCTATGAACTTAGTCTAGCCTTTCCAGATAAAATCAAATGTTTGTTTTTAGGGTATAAGGATGCAAATCCTATCATCAAAGCAAAAGAGCTTAGAAGAGACATCAAGGGTATTGATAATCCATGGTATGAATCAATGAGTGACACGCAACTCATTGAATTAACAACGTACATGATTCGTGAGAGTGAGAAGTGTTACCATGAATGTTTAAAGTATCAATGTAGATATATTGAAGTCACGGACATTATGAAAGATAAGGTTGATATCATTAAAGAATTACTTTCAAATGAAATATCCTAAGCACTTTGAAACAATAATAGAGTAGATATTAATTAACTTGGATGGATTTGTTATAATCAATCTTTATTCTTCGATAATCAAGATAGATAACTCAAAAACGGATTCATGATGAATCCGTTTTATTAACCTTTATATTTAGTTCGATACCCAGGATTATCTTCTGGACGGTATTGATTAGGATACTGAATATCTGATCGAATATCCATCGAGACTTGCTTAAGTTGTTTGAAGACGCCATATGGATTATCAATTGCTTTAAAAGTATCATACATTGATCGCATGCCATTTTTAGACGACATAGTTTCACCACTGAAGATTTTAATGGACCCTACACTAAATAGTTTTTCTAATGGGCCGACATTGACTTCCATGTTTTGAATTTTATCAAAGTCGACTGCTTTAAAATCGATTCCAAAGAATCCACTACGTATCATGATACGTTTTGTGGTGATGGCGTAGTTTACGTTAGGATAAACTAAAACCAATCGAAACATATTCAGAATACTGCCATAAAAAGGGGATAAATGCAGTAACATGAATGGAATTAAAAACCAATTCATTCCCCCAAATCCACTATTAAGAATATTCATTAAGAAAAATAAATCAAAAGCTCCCCACATTAATCCAAAGAGTAGAAAAGGAATGCCTTGGACGATGAAAGGCACAAATGCGGGTTTTCCAATCCAAAGAATAGTCTCATCAAAATCTTTAATGGCTTCAAATTCAGGGGGTATTTGTTCAAAATGATTCATCGTGTTCTCCCTCCACAGTCCATTTAAGTATAGCACTCTTTCAAGTCCGCTGATTCATCATTTTAAACCTTTATTTCAAAAACAAAGACATCTATAATAGATGTCTTTGTTAGGATATTTACTTGATTATTTAATCTTAATTAATACTTAAAACTGAGCAATCCATGATTTAGGTGTACGATCAACATTATAAATACCCCAGTGCTTTTCAGCTTCTAATGGGTTATCTCCACCTTTCCAAGGCTCATCAAAGGCTTCAAAGATAAACATGGTTACTTGATGTTCATTAGACCACTCAATCATTTGATTTAAGTAACCTTTATGAAGTTCTTCATTAACTTCATCTAAATTCATGTTTTCAGTTGCACTAGTGGTCCATCCAAATTCAGTGAAGATAACTGGTTTATCAGGGAAGGCAGCTTTAGTTTCATAATACTGGTCCGTTGTGAGCTTCACTGCTTCATGATAAGGAACTCGTTGCCATAATGGGTAAACATGAATTGAAATAAAGTCGACAACTTTGGCAAGTTCTTGTCCTTGATTACGCCACTCATATGCACCTTCACAGAAGGTAAGTGGTAAACTAGTTTTAGTTTTTAAGATCTTTGCGTGTTCAACAAGTGATTCAGGAGTGACTTTATTTGGATGCCAATGAGCCATATTTTCATTCCCAATGGAGATTCCTAAAACAATGTCTTGATATTGGTTACCAAGCTGAGCCACCTGATCAAGCTGAGCAATATTAAAGGCTTTGTGCTCCACTAACTCTTCATCAGTATAGACACCACCCCAAGGGCAGTTCGGATTAGAAACCTCACCTTTGACTTCTACTCCAAGTAAGACTTTTAGGGGCAACTTATTTGCGGTAATGACTCTTAATACTGATTTCGCATGCTCCGACACATCATACATACGAATATAACTAAAATGCTTAATAAGGATTAAAAGATCTTCTAATACTTCCGCATCACTTGGATACGTTTCTGTACGTGGGTTTTGCCCATGA
The DNA here is from genome assembly GCA_018333955.1 of Erysipelotrichia bacterium. Lineage (GTDB taxonomy): Bacteria > Bacillota_I > Bacilli_A > Erysipelotrichales > Erysipelotrichaceae > UBA6182. The sequence goes on along the minus strand of JAGXSD010000025.1, from coordinate 5,275 downwards.
CGATAACCTGAGTAACAAATTGCTGGTTTGAATGGAAACATATGGCCCTCTTTCTTTCTTCAGTTAAATCATACTACAAAGGTTTAAATCTCGCATTAAAGAATCGAAGCATTGGGGGTTCGTATACAAACTCTAATCCTTTAATAGTTTCACGTTTATTGTAAAGTTCAATAATCGAATCCGCTACCACATCCATATGGGCATAGGTATACACTCGACGAGGTATAGTTAAACGTACTAGTTCTAGTTTTGGACTATGATTTTTTCCAGTCTCTTTATTTCTTCCTGCGGATACAATACCACGCTCCATAGAACGCACTCCAGATTCAATATAAAGCTGTGCAGCTAAAGCTTGAGCTGGAAGTTGATCTTGAGTTAAATGGGATAAGAACGCACGAGCATCTAAGAATACCGCATGTCCTCCTACAGGACGAACAATAGGTACACCTGCTGCTTCAAGTTGATCACCTAAATATTTAACTTGTTCAACACGATGAGAAATGTAAGCATAATCCACCGATTCTTTGATTCCAATGGCCATGGCTTCCATATCACGTCCGGCCATACCACCATAAGAAGGCATTCCTTCAAAGACCACTACAAGTTCTTTGCTTCTAGCGAATAAAGTATCATCATTCATGGCTAAGAAGCCACCAATATTGACCATGCAGTCTTTTTTACCCGACATGGTACATCCATCCCCATAACTCATCATTTCTAAAAGGATGTCTTTAATGGACGAATGTTTATAGCCTTCTTCACGTTTTTTAATAAAATAAGCATTCTCAACACAACGAGTCGCATCAAAGAAAATCTCAATGCCATGTTGCTTACATAGTGCACTCACTTCTCTCATGTTTTGCATGGATACAGGTTGTCCACCCGCTAAGTTTACAGTGACAGCTAAACATACATAAGGAATACGATCAGCACCAAACTCATCAATAAGAGCTTGAAGCTTGTTTAAATCAATATTTCCTTTAAATGGATGATCAATGCTAGGGTCATGAGCTTCATCAATAATCACATCTTTAAAGGTTCCACCATTGGCTTCTTGATGATAGCGAGTGGTGGTGAAATACATGTTTCCTGGAATGATATCTCCAGGTTTAATTTTTAATCTTGAAAGTAAGTTTTCTGCACCACGACCTTGATGAGTTGGCACCATGTGTTTAAATCCATAGTATTCTTTCACGACTGAATCTAGGTGTAGAAAGTTACGACTTCCTGCATAGGCTTCATCCCCAATCATCATCCCTGCCCATTGACGATCACTCATGGCTGTAGTTCCACTATCAGTGAGTAAATCAATGTAAACATCTTCACTTTTAAGAAGAAATGTATTATATCCTGCTTCAATCATTGCAGTTTCTCTTTCTTCTCGACTCATGGTTTTCATCATCTCAACAACTTTAATTCTAAATGGTTCTGCTGGATAGTTCTTCATTATAAATCTCCTTAAGTACTACTTTAGCGATGATTGTAAGCGCTGTCAATGAATCTTAAAGATGTAAATAATGATAATGAAAAGGTAAAATTTTCAATATTTGAAAATATGATATGTAAAGAATTTTATGTGTTAAATAGTCTATTTTAGAGTTGATTCATGAAAATCATTATGACTTTATTGCATGGAGTTAATCTCAATACCAGTTACTCAATTCATCAAGTTTAAATGTTTTTGAGAATGGTATAATAAACATACAAAACTATAAAGCAATTCAATTTAAAGTTTGATTGTTGAAGTGTCAATGTGAGGAGGAACAAATGAAAAAACAGGTTTGCCAACATTGCAGCCATGATGGACTATGTGAAGAAAGTTGTGTTTCTCGTGTGCCAATATTTAATCATTTAGATGCATCTCAAAAGGAAGAGGTTCATCGAATGATTCATTCAGTATTTTATAAAAAAGGTGAATCCATCTATCAAGCCAACGATCCATCACAAGGACTCATTATTGTGAATGAAGGAAGAATTAGAATCGATCGCATTAGTGAAAAGGGAACCCAACACTTAATTCGAATTTTGAATCCAGGAGATTTTACAGGAGAACTCGCTTTATTTAAAGAAACGCCTCATGAAGATTACGCAAGTGCTATGGTGGATTCCCGTGTTTGTAAGATTAGTCGAACAGACTTACAACATCTTATGAGCCTATATCCTAACATTGCTATGAAAATACTCTCAACATTCGCAACTAGACTTGAAGAAGTAGAAAAAAACAATACACGTCTTGTGAGTGAAAGCGTTGATCGTCGCATAGTCTTATTTTTACTTGATGCGATGGATCATCACCATGTCATGCTTTCGATGAGTAAAAAAGATCTTGCATCATATTTAGGAACTACCCCTGAAACATTAAGTCGAAAGCTATTTGAACTTGAAGATGCCCAACTTATTAAACAACACTCCAATCGACATATTGAAATTCTCGATATTGAATCATTATCAAATCTATAAAAATTGATGTACATCAAGGAAATATGACTTACATCACTCTAAACTTAAGATAACACCTAGTGTAAAAAGGAGTGATTATGAGTAACAGATATTTCTTTGATGTTTTTAATACTAGTATAAAAAGACTACGTCTTATTGTCCCGGTAGTAACACGTGTACACGGTGAACACCATCCTGAACTACATGAGATAAAAAGTCTATTTTTAGAACTTGATGAAACGACTATTAAATCGCTTCCTAATGAACTTGAATTATTCCATTTGTTTTCGCAACTCAGAGATGTGAGTCATCATTATTTAGTTCCTGATGATGCATGTGAAACCTATGAAGAGATGTTAGTCATGCTAAAAAAATTAGATTTAGCTTATGGTAAGTCTGTGTGAAGACGTTAAGTCAATTCTTTACAAAACATAAAACTCACATCACATTCATCAGTGCTGGATTACTTATTTCAGCTTACTTTTCATTGTTCGCCTTAAAAAATAATATCTTTTTTACAACCTTTTTAATCATTGCCTCTATCATTGGAGTTATTCCCATTGCTTACCAGGCATTTCAAGCACTACGAGTTAAAGTCATTAGTATAGATGTTTTAGTTAGTATTGCTGTGATTGCGGCATTTATGATTGGTGAATTCCAAGAATCTGCCATTGTGACCTTTTTGTTTTTATTTGGATCTTATCTTGAAGCAAAGACACTGAATCATACTCGCCAAGCTATTAAAAATCTTTTAGATCTAGCTCCATTAACTGCATTAAGACTAGATAAAAATCAAGACATTGAAGAGGTAAGTGTTGATGAAGTAGAGATTGATGATGTGTGTTTGGTTAAAACAGGTTTAAAGGTTCCAGTTGATGGGATTGTGTTATCAGGTCAAGGTGTCATCAATGAAGCCTCTATTACTGGAGAATCTATGCCAGTTTCAAAACAAATCAATGATTGGGTGTATGCAGGGACTATCCTTGAGAATGGTACACTCACTATTCAAACTAAACGTGTAGGTGAAGATACAACCTTTGGACAAATTATTGAACTTGTGGAAGAAGCGCAAGATTCAAAAACGTCTACGCAACGATTTATTGATCGATTCTCTAAATACTACACTCCATTTGTGTTGTTACTTTCAATAATAGTAGGGATAGTCACTCAAGAAATTGAAACTGCAATTATTATTCTTGTATTAGGATGTCCAGGAGCATTAGTCATTGGTGTGCCAATCTCAGCTGTTTCAGGTATTGGAAATGGTGCAACCCATGGAGTCTTATTTAAAGGTAGTGAAGTAATTCAAACACTCAGTAAAGTAGATACTATCGTCTTTGATAAGACCGGAACATTGACTCAAGGCTCACCAGAAGTTGTGGAAGCGTATTATTTTATGGAAGATCAAGAAGTTTTAAATAGAATGATTGTATCAATTGAGCGAGAATCAACCCATCCATTAGCACAAGCCATGGTGAAGCATTTAAGTGATTTTAGTGTTTATCCTATTAAACATACTGAGGTTTTTGCGGGTGAAGGTATAAAAGCTATTATTGAAAATCAAGAGTTGTTGATTGGGAATATGAATATAATGGATAAATTTATGATTGATATTCAACCATCACAAAAACATTTTATTCAAACTATTCAATCCAGTGGTGCTTCACTTGTAATGGTTGCATTCAATCAACGGTTAAGCGCAATATTTGGAATCTTAGACCCACTTCGAGAATCGCTTATTCAAGATTTAAAACACTTAAAAGCAAGTGGAATTAAACAACTTATCTTACTTTCAGGAGATCATCAAGAAAGTGTTGATCATGTTGCTAAAAATTTATGTTTAAATGAAGCACTAGGACATATGTTACCCAGTGATAAAGCGCAATATATCAAAAAACTTCAATCAAAACATAAAATTGTGGCATTTGTTGGAGATGGAGTCAATGATAGTCCATCGCTTGCGAGTGCTGATATTGGAATTGCGATGGGAAGTGGAACTGATGTAGCAATAGAAACATCTGAAGTTGTTTTGATGAAATCTGATTTTAAACATTTAGTACATGCGATTGGACTAAGTAAAGCTATGATGAGAAACATGCTTCAAAATATTGTGATTGCGATTGCGGTTGTAATATTTCTCATTTCAAATGTGTTTCTGAGTGAATGGATGAATATGTCTATTGGAATGCTTGTGCATGAACTAAGTATTCTTGTCGTGATTGTGAATGGAATGCGATTATTAAAATACAAAGAAAGAGTGAAATGAAATGAAAAAAGCTAGTTTACAACTTGAAACATTAGTATGTCCTTCTTGTTCATTAAAGATTGAAGGAGCATTAAAACAACTTGATGGAGTTGAAAAGGATAGTATTTCAGTATTATTTAATGCAAGTAAAGTGAAATTCAATTTTAATGATGAAATAGTGTCGATTGATATGATTCATGCGGCAATTCAAAAAGTTGGTTTTGAAGTGCTGAAATCAAATATAAAAGAGTAAGCATTAACGATATTAAGGATTATTTTTGATTTAACTTATATGATGAAACTGCTTTATAGTAGTTTCTTTTTATTGGAATTAATACAGATTTGTTAATAATCTGTCAAGTCCAGAATCTTGTGTAAAATCTATTAGTTAGTCAGTGGATTCATTTAAATGATCCACTTTTTTGTTTTCTCTGTAAACTTTATGTATTGGCGAGCACTGGATTGCCATTCTTCATGAACATCGATTAGGACTGATCCTATTAAACGTAGTGCTGATTGCTCATTTGGGAATATGCGTACCACTTTCTCTCTTCGTCTGATTTCAGAATTAAGTCTTTCAAGCATATTGGT
>JAGXSD010000024.1 GCA_018333955.1 Erysipelotrichia bacterium | reverse complement strand
ACCAATACAGTGTTTAAGAACAAACTTGAATCACAAGGCATGAACCAAAGCATGTCACGTGTGGGAAAGTGTATTGACAATGGACCGATGGAAGCCTTCTTTGGAACGTTAAAATCAGAAATATTCTATGGTAAGAAATTTGAATCTATGGATGAACTCATCCTCAAAATCAAACATTATATTCATTTCTACAATGAAGAACGATTTCAAAAGAAACTAAAAAGCTTGTCTCCGTTAGAATATCGAAGACAAGCTTACTCAGCAATTTAATTAATTCTTCTGTCTACTTGACAAGAGGCAGTTCAAATTAGCTTGTTTTTGTTTGCGTCCTAACCACCATAATGAAATCCATAATCCTATCGGAAGGATTAATCCAAGTAGAGCACTCCGTGGATCATTAAGGTAAGTATTATAGATGAAGTATCCTAAGAAGATAATCGAAACTATGGGAGTGATAGGATACAGGAAAACTTTATATGGTCGAGGTAAGTCTGGTTTCTTAATTCTTAATATGATTAAACCAAGAATCACCAAGGCACTGTAGATTAAACCTTGAAGCACCACAAATGAAGTGAGTTCTATGAGTGAAAAAGTAAAGACTAATAACATCGACATAACCATTGAAAGTAAAGTTGCTTTGTATGGACTAGCTTGTTCATTCACTTCTTTCGCAGCTTTCAGAAATTGACCATCTTGTGCCATGGCATAGTAAACGCGTGGAAAGATGACGATAATGGCATGTAAGGTTCCGACAATAGATACAATCATCAAAATATTCATAAACCATGCCCCAACTGAACCAAATAAAGATTCCATTGAAAGTGTCGCAAAGTATAAATTGCCTGCACCTAAGTTTTCAAGTAGTGTTAACAATGGAACTGAGCGATAGATTGCAAGATGAAACAAGACATAAAGAAGTGTGACTCCTCCAATGCCAAGTAGTATAGCCCAAAGTACGACCTTTGGATTATCTGACATTTCATCGCCTAATGAGAAAAGATTGGCCCAACCTTCATAAGCCCACAGTGAAACAATGCTTGCGAAAGCAAGCATACTGATGAGTCCACTCCAAGTCCATGAACTAGGAAGTGACATCGTGAGTGGGACATCACCCATGGATAATCCTGCAACAATCACGACCCCAAGACCCAGAACTTTTGCGCCAGTAATCAGTAAAGATACCCAAGCATTTTGAGTAATGTTTTTCATGGCTAATCCAGTTAACGTGATGATAAGAATACTCGCGAGTAAAGTGCTTGGAGTTGTCAAGGTTGGATTGACTTGTTTCACAAGATTAGCGAATGCTAAAGCAAGTGCCGCAATAGAACCAGAACCACTTAATAAGAAGCCAGTATATCCAAAGATTGAGGCTAAGCGCTGTGAATATGCTTCTTTAAGAAACACATAGGTCCCTCCTGAGCGAGGAAACATCATGCCTAGTTCCACATAGTTTAAAGCCAATAATAAACTAAATACTCCCGCCAAAGCCCATGCTATCAGTGATAACAAAATCGATGTATCACTAACATATAAAACATAAGCTCCTAAATAAAAGACCCCCGACCCAATCATCATCGACATCACAAAGGATACGAGATGAACTAAGGATAATGATCGTTTTAACATGTGTGTTCTCCTACTTTGATGTTCAAAACAATTTCAATGTATCATGAGTATCTTTAATTTTCAAGTGACATGGTCTTTGATGTCAGTGATGTAATAGAAATGTTCATCCAAAGAATAGAGCCAATGATTATAAAGCCTCCTATTAGAGAAAGAGGATGGATGAGCTCTCCTAGAATTATAAAGACCCATAATGGATTAAGTATAGGCTCAATCGTCGTAATTAGATTTGCACTTAAGGCACTAATGTGTCCAATGCCTTTCGCAAAGAATACATACCCTAGACCAAGTTGAACAAACCCCATAAACAGTAATAAAAGCCATGGTTGAACTTCAAAAGTTATAGACGTATCAAACCATAGCATAGGCACTAAGACAATGGACATAAGTTGACCTAAGTAAGTGGATTCTAAAGGTTGGGCTAAAGGATGCTTGTTAAGCACAAAAACAAACGCAAAAGTTATTCCACTCCCTAAGGCTAGAATATTACCCATTTGCGCTTCAAAGTTGATTTCTTGAAAGAAGAATAAAATCATGCCTAGCACCACAAAAACAAATGTTCGCTTTTCAATCGCATGTGGCGATATTTTATAGAACAGTTTATTAAGAATAATAATAAAAATGATCGAAGTATACTGAAGCATAATCGCATTGGCTGCACTGGTGAGTTTATTTGCGCTTATAAACAACACAGTCGTCAAGAACATAAATAACCCAGCAAAAACATGATGACGATTAAGTTTAATGTTAAACGATCCTTTAACTGCACCAATCATAATGGCAGCCAATAGACCTCTTACAAGTGAAATAGTTAAGGGATGAAATGGAATGGCTTTAGAAAGAACTCCACCTAAACTCCATAGTGTAGCCGCTCCTATCATGAATAATGAACCTTTTAATTGATGGATATGTTGAAGTTTCATAATTATGTCCTTTGATTATAAGCATGATGAATAAAAAACATCGCAAGCACGCCACAAGCCATGAGAGGGTATAATAAATTCAAACTCAATGAATCGAGGATAACCCCAAGTATTGAGGAAATTGCAGTACCACCTATATAAGCCATACCAACCTGATATCCTACCGCAATCGCTGCATCAAGTGGTTGATAGCGTGCTGCTGTTTCATGCATCATACTCGGATATAAAGGCGCAAACCCAAGGCCAGTTAAAGAAATCCCAAGACCTAATAACCATGGATTTTGAAAGAAACTCAAAATCAATAACCCTGATAATGAAAGCAATAACCCACCATTAACCATGGTGCGATTATTCACTCTCATAGAGACTATTCCACTCACAAAACGTCCACTTGTAATCATAAGATAATATAATGAAACGAAATAACCAGAGATTTCAATAGGCAAACCTTTGGTGGAAAAGAGCACACTATTAGACCATAATCCAACACTTAGTTCTACTCCCACATAAATGAAGAACAGTGCCATCCCAAAAAGCATCACTGTTTGAAATGATCCTTTTTCTTGACTCTTTAATTCATGATCATTTTGATTTAAATGCTTCCATAGTGGGAGTGATAAAAATAGTAAGAATGCAATGGCTAGTTGAATGCCTCCCACAAACAAGTATCCTAAAGTCCAACCTTTGTTTAGAGATAAGATAAAAGTCATTAGCCCAGGACCTAGTGTTGCGCCAACTCCCCAGAAACCATGAAGCCAAGACATGTGTTTGGAAGCAAAGTTTTGGGAAACAACATCATTCAGCAATGCATCAACGGCCCCTTGACCGATTCCTAAACCAATTGAAAATAGGATCAATCCTTCAAATGAAGCACTTAATCCTATGCCAAGCAAAGATAGTGCAGTTAACAATGCACTCGCAAAGGCAACCGGACCAACCCCAAATCTCTCTTTGAGTCGAGCGGCATTCATTGAAGATAGCGTTGATAAAGGCATCATAACAAGGATAACTAATCCCGCGGCTTGAAGTGATTGATTAAATTCTAAACGCATCACTGGCCAACCCACTCCAAGTAAACCATCCGGAAGTCCAAGTGAAATAAAGGAAATATAGATTAAGATTAGAAGTACAATCACAGTCGATTTTTTCATAATAGTCCTCGCCACAATAGTGTATCATGTTTGTTTGTTCAAATTAAGAGATGATACAATCAAAGCATGAAAATACCACAACCCTACTTACAATATCCTGAATCAATGATTCAGAAACTTCAGTTATTAGCCCCAAATCAACCCTCACTCTTTTTGTATGTCAATATGGATCTAGTTCATAAACTTCACCTTGAAGATTTTCTCACTCAGGAGGGGTGTGAAGCTCTAAGTGGCTTTGCTTCAAATCTAGACCTTACTCCCTTAGCTTTAGCCTATGCAGGACATCAATTTGGACACTTTACTCGTTTAGGGGATGGTCGTGCACGTGTACTTGGACGCGTCAAAGGATTTGATCTGTGTTTAAAAGGAAGTGGACCCACACCATATGCTCGAGGGGGCGATGGACTGGCACCACTACCTTCACTCATTAAAGAAACCTTATACTCACATGCGCTAACTATCTTAAAATCCCTGCTTCTAAGGTATTCTCATTAACCTATCATCATAAACATGCCTATAGAGAATCAGCTTATCCTGCGGGTGTCTTGGCCCGGCTTATGAGAACCAATATTCGTATAGGTAGTATTGAGTATGCAAGAACCTTTATTGGAGAAGAAGGTGTAAAACAAGTATTGTCCTTAGCCATGAGCCAATGTACACCTTCATTATTGAATGATCAAGAAGGATTTAAAAAGTTTGTGGAAACATGTGTTTCACAGTGGGGACAACTTGTGGCATTATGGCAATCCATTGGATTTGTGCATGGGGTACTGAATAGTGATAATGTATCACTAGCTTATGAAACCATTGATTTTGGTCCATGTGCCTTTCTTGAAACGGTTACTCAAAAACAAGCTTTTTCTTCAATCGATATTCTAAATCGATATGCATACGGCAATCAAAAAGATGTATTAAAGTTTAATATGAACTTGTTTTTAGAGGCGAGTCAATCACTTCTTTTAACTTACTTTAAAAGTGAAGGGGATATGAAGAAGTACTATCATGATGTTTTTGATTCTTCTTATGACATGACCTTAGGACTCATCACATCACGAAAACTAGGATTAGTCCATCCTAATCTACAGCTTTGGAAAGATTGGCTCGATTTGTGTGAATCCTTGAAACTGGATTTTACCCAATCACTTGTAAGTTTAACTTATGATGAGGCGTCACTAAGAGGACATAGTGAAGCGATGGATAAGTGGCTAGATCACAGATCAGAAATCCTTAAAAAAGAAGGATTATCAAAAGAAAAGCGGTTTGAAATGATGAGTCAAGCCAATCCAGTGATTGTATTAAGACATGAGCTAGTGAATACCATCATTGAAAGTGTTCTAGCACAAGATTTCTCGATGTTTGATGAAGTATTAGCATTACTTAAGAAACCATATGATAAAAATCTGATCAACCATCCTTGGTTTAGACCGACAAAAAACAAGATTGTGACCACCTGTGGCACATAATTCACTTTTTAGGTATAATGAAAGTCAAAGAGGTAATCATATGATTGATGATTTCAAAGCTTATTCAAATGATTTAATAGAAGTCCGTTATTCTAAAAGTCGTTGCACCCATGCGGCTGAGTGTGTTAAAGGATTGCGACGTGTATTTAATGTGCGCCAACGTCCATGGATTAATGTGGATAATGCGAGTGTTGAAGAAATTGTAGAAGTCATTCATCGCTGCCCTAGTGGAGCATTAGAGTATACCATTAAGCAACCCCAAGAATCAAAAGATCATGATCAAGATTGAGCAGACATCTGAAATCATTGCCTTTCTAAAAGAGTGCCAACTCAATATTCTCAATGATCAAAAAAACACGTTCTTAAATCGGAAAGTGAGTTTAGGCACGCATTCCATGATGCAAGAGAAAATGGCAAAAGCAGGATTTCATGAGTTTATTGGGGATAAGGCCCATTGGCCATCCCTTTTTTATGCCACAGATGAATTCAAACTTAATCCTTATTTTCAAGCTGTTCCGTTTCAATCTTCATTAACTCATGGTGTTCAAGTGAATACGATGACTTTTGTTTCCCATCGTTTGTTTAACTTATTAAGTGTAGTGGATGATCCATATCATGCACTTAATGATTCGATGGTACTAAGAGCGCTTGATAAACCACTGACGACCAATATTCTTATGAAAGCAAATGAAGTATGGATGATGAATGTACCTTCTGAATCGATGACCATTGATCCAATCGCACAGAAGGTTTCAGGACGTGTTTTAACTTTTGGTTTAGGGATTGGCTACTTTGTTTTTATGGCTTCACTAAATCCAAATGTGACATCCATCGATGTTGTGGAAAATGATCGTGATGTGATTGCATATTTTAAGGAGTATTTACTTCCTTATTTTCCCAATAAGGTACGGTTCAACATTCATCATGATGATGCTTTAGTTTGGATGAAGAAACCTCTTCATGATTATGATCATATCTTTGTGGATACCTATCAGAATGAACAGGATGGTTTTTATTGGTGGATTAAAGGGTGTGAGTTCATAAAAAAAGATTACCCCCACGTTCATTATTGGATTGAACCTTCAATTACACGCATCATGAGAGTTGCATTACTGGCGGTCTTATCCAACCAAAAAGGTCGATTTGATCCAATGACACGTCAATGCATTGAAAAGATTCGCGCTTACTATCACACTCATGACTTAATTTGTCATCATGTAAGCGATCTTAAAAAAGTACTCTATGATCATCAATTATATCGAACAATCGCATCAACGCCAGAATTTAATCAATCGAAATCCAATCAAACCAAAAAGCACAAGTCCAACCCATGAACCAATAAGCCCTGTGGCTTCGTATCCACGTGTGCCTAAAAACTCAAATGACGTGAAGTAATTACCTCCTATTTGAATGCCTGTGATAAGACCCACCACAAAGCCAACAAACATGAGAATGAGGACGATTAAAACTTTAACCACTTTCTTCATCATACATTTCTCCTACTACACAGTTCACAGTCTGTGTCATGATCATTTAGTAACCCAATGCCTTGGATATAAGCTTGAATGATTTTACTTCCAACATAATTCATTCCACGTCGTTGTAAATCTTGACTTATGCGATCACTTAAGGGGGAGGTTGCATTCCAAACCTCAGGTAAGCGATAAGTAATGAGTGGAGTATGGTTCACAAAAGACCATAAGTAATGTGAGAATGAACCAAACTCGAGGGCGATGTCATTCACAATCTTGGCAGCCTTAATGGAGGCTTCAATTTTCCCTCGATGTCGAATAATTCCACTATGCATCATAGCTTCAACTTTATCTTGATTAAATGTCGCCACATGCATTGGATTAAACCCTTCATAGGCCATATCATAGGCTGCTTCACGCTTCAAAATCATTTCCCAGGAAAGTCCAGCATGAGCACTTTCCATAATCAAATACTTAAAACAAAGAATGTCATCCATCACAGGTTTCCCCCACACATGATCATGATATTCCTGAATAAGCGAAGAGGCATGTGAAGCCCAATTACAACGTTGTTTCATATTCATATTATATCAGAAAAAATGAGGTGAATTTATGATTGAAAAACTCTTAGAACTTGTCCAAGAACATGTCATTCTTAATGAGGAAGAGCGACAAGTATGGCGAAAAAGAATTGAAACTGAAGATCGCTTTATCCTTATAAAAGATCAAGAGACTATTCTAGGAGGATTATCCTATGAATTTTGGACTTATCATGAGGATGTTTTAAGTTGTTCAATCTTATGTGCCTGTGAAAAAGATGAAAAGGCTTTACTTAAGTGTCGCGAGGCTATACACCATTTTATTCAAAGTCATCCAGAAATTCAGATGTTTAGTTCACGAGTTTGTGACACTCGCCAAGACATCCACAAAGTTTATGATGCTTTAGGATTTAAGGCTTGGTATGATTATATGACCATGCTTGAATATGAACCCATAGAACTCACATCCCCTCATCAACTTAGTGTCAGAAACATTGAAGCAGAAGACTTTGAGATGGTCTTTAAGCATATGGGGGAATGCTTTGTGTGGATGAGAGAAACCGTAGATATTAAACCTTTTAATGTGGTCGATAAGTTATGGGCTAGTGAAGACAAGAAACAAGCTTCCTTTGATGAGTGGATTAAGGAAAAAGAGAATACTTTTGTATACTTTGATCAAGGGGAATTCATTGGGAGTGGACTCATCCTTGAAAATGGAGATATCGATGATGTCTTTGTGGTCATCAAGCATCAAGGAAAAGGATATGGAAAAGCAATAATCATTGATCTCATTGAACGAGTTAAAGCTCGGGGACAGTCTCCCATGATTGGTTATGTCGGGGTCAATGAAAGAGCAGGGCGACTCTATCATAATTGTGGATTTAAACTAACTCAACATGCTCATTATATTCGAATGTTTACAAAGCGTTAACACAGTATTAACGCTTTTCTTTTTGATTCATATACAATAAGAATAAGGAGACAACCTATGAGAACGTATAAGATACTATTTGTATGTGTTCATAATTCTTTTCGCTCACAACTAGCCCAAGCCATTGCATCAAAACGCTATGGTTCGCTATTAAGTGCACACAGTGCAGGACTTGATGCCACTCGAGGGATAAATCCGCTTGCGAAGTCTGTAGGGTTAGCCCATGGATATGATTTATCATCCCATGTGGTGACTGATGTCTTTGATTTGTATAAACAAGGACAAACCTTTGATGTGGTGATTGCGGTATGCTCAAAAGATGCCTATGAGCGATGTCCAATTTTCCCTGGGGTGCATAAGCGTCTTCATTGGCCACTCATTGATCCTAGTGCTCCAAATGTGAAAGACGAAGATCGTGAAATACTCACACATCAACTCATTCATGAACTTGAGATTAGACTTGAAAACTTAGTGAATGAATTACAAGAAAACAGATAAGTCTAATGGAAGATATATCTTCAAAACGGACACAATAAAAAAAGGCACTAGTGTAAAATTACATTAGTGTTTTTCTTTAGGAGGAATGAAATGAGAAAAACGAAGAAACATAAAGTCTATAGTATTGAGGAAAAGAATGAAATTGTAAAGGAGTATTTAGGAGGATTGAGTCGTAGAAATGATTTAATCCGAAAGTATGATCTTGGATCTCCATCGGTCTTGAAACGTTGGGTGAATCAAGTGAAAGTATATGGAAGTGTGATGGATCGAAGGGGCAA
>JAGXSD010000023.1 GCA_018333955.1 Erysipelotrichia bacterium | reverse complement strand
TTCAAGACATGTATTATCAATCCACTTATAATGGTTCGCAAGTCTTAACTGCGCTCAATGGTGTCTTTAATTTAGGATTAGACAAGAAATACTACCAACCTAAAGAACTCAATAAAAAGATTAAAAAGATTTCGTCTTAGTATTTACATACAACATTCTAAAAACACAACGAAGAGGAGAATACCCACTAATCATGCAGGGTTTCGCCTCTTCGTTTCATCATTAACTGTTAAAGTCGGGATATTGTTTCAACTCCAATGATTTTAAGAAGAGATTATGAAACTCGTTGGCAAAGTGATTTCAATCGATCACTTCCATTTCTACAAGAAGTTAAAGTGATTGGATTACCACCTAAGACTCCAAATTCACTTGTGGTTGTAAATCAAGAAGCACTTCATGGTGATCAAGATTTTATTAATGCGATTAAGGAATCATTATTATCGATCCTTTTAACTCAGGAGGGTCACCAAGCAATCTCGCCATTTAGTGTGGATGGATTAAGTGATATTCCTGAAGGTTTTTTTGAACCTGATCTTTTAGCTATTGATTTACTTGGATTAGGCCGATAATGAGAACGTTTCTACTTCCTTTCATTGAGAATTATGCGAAAAATCAACCTGATAAACCAGCTTTTATTGTGCCCAATCAAGGGAGTCTTTCTTTTCGTCAACTCTTTGAGTTAGCAACATACTGGGATCAGGTGTTACAAGATTTTAATTTTCCAATAGCCACTCGAATTGGAGTTTTAGATGTTGATGTTTTTACTGGTGCTACACTAGGATGTGCCATTGTTTCAAGACATACTTTTGTCGGGATAGATCATAATATTGGAATGGATGCCATCTTAGATTATGTTCATCTTATGCATATCGATGTCATTGTCACAGGGTCTTCCTCAAAGTATCAAAGCCTCATTGATTCCTCTTCTTTAACATGGATTGATGTAAGTAAAAACACAATGACATTGTTGAAACAAAAGAATATACAACCTTACTCGTCTTCAGATAATACTGTGGGAATGATTAAAACCTCAGGCACCACTTCAACTCCTAAAGTGATTCCAGTGAGTGAAGCTATGCTAGTGTCACAATTTGATATGTACTATACGCAATTTGAAGTAAATCAAGATGATGTATTTGCTCAACCTGTGAATATGTCACGTCCTATTTCTTTTTTGCTTCAAACAATTCGTTGTTTTAGATGGGGCAATACACTCGTATACACAGCCCTTGATTCTATCCAATCAACTTTCAACCACATCAACGAATACAGAATTACACGTTATACCGCTCCTACGTTTTTAATTCATGCTTTAAATGAAAACTTAACACACCATGAATCCAATCTTCATCACGATTTAGTGATTGTTAATCTAGGTTCACCTTTACAACCAATCCATGTAAGCAAACTAAGATTGCATCCACACATTAAACTTGTTAACAGTTATGGAATGAGTGAAACGGGTCTTCTAACATCCACATATCGTCAAACTCATGACGATCTATATAGTGCCGGAATTGATTTAGGAGTAAATATTGAAATCATCAATGATGAAATCTGTGTAGGATTCCCGAATTATTTCCAGGGATATGAAAATTATAGTGAAGATGTATTCATCAATGGCTATTTCAGGACTGGAGATAATGGTTATTTTGATGAGTTCGGAAATCTTCACATTGTTGGACGTGTTAAAGAAATGATTAATCGAGGTGGTGACAAGATATCACCTTATGAAGTTGAAAGCCATATTATTGAATGCTTTGACGTTGTGGATGTTGCGGTGTTTCCTATTCCATCACTTCAATGGTCACAAGAAGTCGGATGTGTCATAGTCAGTAATCAAAGCATTACGCTCCCTCAATTAAGAGAAGCTTTAAAAACTAAAATTTCTTCCTTTAAAATGCCATGTGTGTTGTATGCAATGCCACAAATACCACGCAGTGCTAATGGTAAAATAAATCGAAATACACTTCATGAGTCATGTACTTCAGAGTTTCAAGTGCACTATATGAGCCAAAGTCAAGTCATGACACCTTCCCAACAACTCATTCATGATTGTTGGTGTGAAGTATTAGAACTTTCTTCGCTTGGAATTGATGATGATTTCATTTCATTTGGAGATGATTCCTTCCGCTTTGCTCAACTGTGGACACTCATTCAAGAAAAATCTCATCAGTATTTAGATATCGCAAAGTTATCTCAAGCAAATACGATTCGCAAACAAGCTGAGCTGATAGATTTGAAACCTTCACAAGAGAATCATGGTTGTATTGTTTTAAAAGAAGGAAGTGCTTTGAAAACACCGATAATTTTTATCCATGATGTTGCGGGGAATTGTGAAGCTTACTTCAATTTATTAAAATTTGATTATAATGAACATCCCATTTATGGAATTAATTTAAGCACATCACTTCTCAATGAATTCCATATTATTCATGTGAATAAATTAGTAGAAATCTATGGAGCACTTATAAAATCTATGGGATTTAATTCGATTTATATTGGTGGGATAAGTAGTGGTGGGCTGCTTGCTTATGAGTGTGCTCGCGTATTAAAACATGAGGTTGAAGTCAAAGGGATATTTATGATTGATACTTTCATTCATCTTCATGATCGTCATAAAACAAAGTGGGGAAGAATGAAGGCACTTGCTCGTAAACATTGGCGCAACTTAAGGAGTACATCATTCACTCAATTCATGAAGTACATTCCACAACTGATAATCAAAGGAATAAAAAGAGGATATTCACTCGGTGTAGTGGATGATCAACTCAATCAGGATGTTCAGAATTATTTAAGAAAGCGCTCAACTCTTCAAAAACAACACATTCAGGTTTTCATTAGAAAAATCATTGCTGGATGGACACCTTCAGAATGTCATGTGGATGTTTTATACTTTTATGCCCGTAACAAACATAATCCTCATCATTCTTATAAGATTCTCGAACAACATGTGAAATCAATTAAACTTATCAGTGAAGATACCCATCATTCTGGTTTTGTCAGTGAATCTTTAGCTTTTAAAACCGCAAGTGAATTGAAAATTTTTATTCAAGAAAAAGAAGTGTGAATCAATTGATTCACACTTCATCTTTATTCATAGGAAGCTACTGCGGCTTTATAGAGCTCATACCCACCATCAATATTGATGGCATTATAACCTAAGTTTTGTAGTAAAACACTCGCAACATAGCCACGATGTCCAACGCGACACATCACGTAGATAGGAGTATCTTTACTTGGTAGTTCATCAAGTCGTTGACGGAGTTGATCAATCTCAATATTAATTGAACCCTCAATGTATCCATATTTAAGTTCATCTGGAGTTCTTACATCAAGTAATGTCGCACCAGATGCCATGAGATTAGGCACATCAAGCACATCAACCTTTTTGACAAATCCATTGATGATATTGGTTGCAGCGTATCCTAAAATGTTGACGGGATCTTTCGCAGAGCCAAATGGAGGAGCATAGGACAACTCGATGTCTACTAAATCAGTTGCTCTTAATTGACCAATCATTGCGGTTGCAATCACATCGATTCGTTTTTCAACACCTTCATAGCCCACACCTTGTGCGCCATAAATCATTCCCGTTTCAGGATGGAACAGTAGTTTTAAATTCATTTCTTTTGCGCCAGGATAATACGAAGCATGATTGTTTCTTTGAACATGAACACTTTGATAAGGCAGATTGAGTTGTTTTAGTGTCCGTTCATTGAGTCCGGTTGTAGCAACAGTCATATCAAAAACTTTCACAACGGCAGTTCCCATTGATCCCTTATAGGAGTCTTTCACATTAAATATATGATTTGCAGCGACGATAGCTTGTCGATTAGCTGGCCATGCTAGAGGGATTTTTGTACTTAATCCACTCACACGATGTTTTACTTCAATCGCATCCCCTAAAGCATAAATATCAGGATCACTTGTTTGCATTGTGTCATTGACTACAATGCCTCTAAGTGGTCCAATATTGAGTTGAGCATCTTGCGCAAGCTTGATTTCTGAGGAAACTCCGATCGCTAAGATAATCATATCTGTTTCAATCATTGCACCGGATTTGGTGACCACTCGTGTTCCATTGTTTTCAAAATGTGAGACACCGTCATTGAGTTTAAGTTTTATTCCACGTTTTTTAAGTTTTTTATGTACAAGTTGTGCAAACTCAAAATCTAGTGGGGCTAAAACTTGAGGTGCCATATCTATAATCGTGACATCTTTATTGAGTTCTTTGAGATTCTCAGCCACTTCAACGCCAATAAATCCTCCCCCAATCACTGCGACTTTGTGTACATCATGAGTTTTAATGTAGTCAATGATTTTGTCAGTATGTGGGATGTTACGTAAGATAAAGACATTATTAGCGTCTTGATATCCTGGAATGGGTGGAACAATCGGGCTTGCACCTGGAGAAAGGATAAGTTTATCATAACTTTCCTCATAGGTATGTCCAGTTTTGACTTCTTTGACATGAACAATTTTTCTCTCACGATCGATTCCAATCACTTCACTGAAGTTTCGAATATCTAGATTGAATCGCTCACTTAAACCTTCTTTGGTTTGGACAAGAAGATCATTTCGATCTTCTATGACTCCAGAGATGTGATAAGGTAATCCACAATTAGCGAATGAAATGAACTCATCTTTTTCAAACATCACAATGTGAGCCTCTTCACTGAGACGACGAAGACGAGCTGCTGCGCTTGCTCCGCCAGCAACTCCTCCAACAATAACAATTTTCATAATTTAGTCCTTCCTTAATAAGGTTTTAATCTGATCAAAGAGTAGGTAATCAGCCGCTAACCAAGGGATTGATGTGAGTTCATCTTCACAACACCACCTCACATCATCATGGACGCTTAATTTGATATCGTATTCATTGATCGAACAATGATAAGCATGAAGGGTAATCACAAAGTCTTCATACTCGTAACGAATCGTATCCACATACGATATCAGATCAACCGTCGCTGATAATTCCTCAAGACATTCGCGCTTAAGCGCTTGGGCATGACTTTCATTGGCTTCAATTTTTCCACCCACAAACTCGTAGAATCCTGCATATTTGCCATGATTGCGGCGAAATGCTCCTACTTTTTGATTTGAGATGAAGATGGCAGCGACTCCAGTGAAATGTTTCATATCTTTGACCGATTCTCATTGTATCATTAAGTGACATTGGTTTAAAGGGTTTTGAGATAAAAATTCAAGAAATGTCCCAAAGATAAGAAAAAGATAAAAGGAATCTTTGTTTTCTGCTTGATTAAGGCATAGAATAGCGCAAGGATTGAGGAAAATAGTATCATGATAATCCACATGTGGAAGGATTGAACAAGCATTAAAATGATTAAACAATCACGATCCCCGTTACCAAGTTGTTGAAAATAGACTAATAGACATAAGATTGTCGTGACGACTAGAAAACTGATGATTTCAACTTTTTGAAGATGAAACAGCGATAGTAAAAGTAATCCATAGCAATCATAAGCACTCACATGAAAAGTTAGGGCATCATTGATGCCCATTTTAATTAACAATAAACATAATAAAAGCATGGTCAGTTCCATGCTTTAATATTCGTATGAATTATTCAGAATCCTTAGAAAACTTAAGGACCGGAACGCGTGCTGCAAGCACATCATCAACCCGAAGGACTGGTGTTGTATAAGGTGCATGACGTAAGTATTCAGGTTCATCAACCATTTTTTGACGAAGCATCTTGAACAATGCTATGGCTTCATCTAAGGTTGCTTTGCTTTCAGTTTCATTAGGCTCAATCATGAGAGCTTCATGAACAATTTGAGGGAAATACATGGTAGGTGGATGCATATTGAAATCTAACATGGCTTTTGAGAAGTCTTTCGCATTGACACCATATAGGTCTTTTTCTTTTTCTAAGGTCAAGACGAACTCATGCATGCAGATTTGTGGGTATGCCACTGTGAAGACATCACTTAAATGATGCATCATATAGTTAGCATTTAAGATGGCATTCTTAGAAACTTCTTTAAGTTCTTGACCATTAAATAGGATATAAGACAATGCTCGCATCGTGGTTAAGAAGTTACCATGAAATGATCTCATTCGTCCAATACTGTGTGTTGGGGTAATCTCGAGTGAATTTTCATCTTTAAGAAGTGATCCAACAGGTAAGTAAGGAATTAAGAATGATTTTACTCCAACAGGTCCTGATCCAGGGCCGCCACCACCATGGGGTGTTGAGAAGGTTTTATGTAAGTTTAGGTGTACTACATCAAAACCCATGTCACCAGGACGTGATAATCCCATAATCGCATTAAGATTTGCGCCATCATAGTAGAGTAATCCCCCGGCTTCGTGCACTAAATCTGCGATTTCTTTAATGTTTGGATCAAAAATTCCTAATGTATTTGGGTTAGTAAGCATCAGCGCAGCAGTAGTATCATCCACTAGCGTTTTGAGTTGTTCAAGATCAACCCCACCATGTTTATCCGATCTGACTGTAACAACATCAAATCCAGCCATCACAGCACTTGCAGGATTAGTTCCATGAGCTGCATCAGGAACAATCACTTTACGACGTTTTAAATCATTGTTTTGACGATGATACGCCGCAATAATAAGCATGCCAGTGAACTCACCATGAGCCCCAGCGGCCGGTTGAAGTGTAAACTCATCCATGCCACATATTTCTGATAATGCATCTTGAAGATGACGCATAGCTTTAAGATTACCTTGAACACTCCAAGCAGGCTGTAAAGGATGTATTTTGGTAAATCCTTCAAGACTTGCGACGTCCTCGTTTAGTTTTGGGTTGTACTTCATCGTACATGAACCTAATGGATAAAAACCAGTGTCAACCCCATGAGCCATTTTTGATAATCCAATGTAATGTCTAACTAAATCAATTTCAGCAATCTCAGGTAAATCAATGCATGTTTTATTTTCGAATTCATCAAATGAGACATTAGGAAGCGATGATTTCGGAAAGTGAACAGCTTGATGGCCAGTGCTACTGATTTCAAATATTAACTTAGCCATGTTGAACCTCCTTAAGGATATTCACAATCACATCGAGTTGCTTATCAGATGTGGTTTCACTGACACACCATAACATACGATGTTCATCTAGGATTAAACCACTCAATATTCCATGTTTAGCCAAGGTTTCTTCAATTAGTGAAGTCGACACAGGAGTTTGGGTGACGAACTCATGAAAGAAAGGTTGTTGATGAGAAAGTGTATACCCAATACTTTCAAGTTTAGATGCAAAAGCATGAGCTTTGTTAGCACATTGAGTCGCAACTTCTTTGAGTCCTTTTGGACCTACTGCACCCAAGTACATGGCGGCAGTGAGTGCACAGTGTGCTTGGTTTGAACATATACTACTACTTGCTTTCTCACGACGTATATGTTGTTCGCGAGCTTGAAGGGTTAATGTGAATGCTCGTTTTCCTTGTGAATCTACAGTTTGACCAATGATTCGACCTGGAAGACGACGAACATACTTATCGCTTGTACACATAAAGCCTAAATAAGGTCCACCAAAGGCTAGGCTTAATCCAAATGGTTGAGCTTCACCTACGACAATATCTGCTCCGTATGAGCCTGGATTAGCAAGTCGACCTAAAGTCATTGGATTCACTGAAACGATGTATTTAACTTTACTATCTGTAATAATTTCACGAAGGCCTTGGACATCTTCTAAAATTCCATAGTAGTTAGGATGTGACACTAAGACAGCACAGACACTTTCATCTAGATTTTCTTGTAAATGTTCTAGTGAAGTTCTCCCATCCACCGCATCAATCATCTTAATTGTGACATCAATTTCTTGGGTATATGTTTTAATAACTTCTATGGTATGTGGATGAAGCATGGATGATAATAAGACCGTACGTCGATTGCGCTCATAACTCATCGCAATGGCTTCTGCCGCGGCTGTAGCTCCATCATACACTGAAGCATTGGCTGCATCCATTCCAGTTAAGGAAGCCATCATGGATTGAAATTCAAAGATGGATTGCAAAACTCCTTGAGACAATTCAGATTGATATGGAGTATAAGCTGTGACAAATTCCTCTCGTGCTGATAAGTGACGCACAACAGAAGGGATGAAATGATCATAAGCACCTGCGCCACGTAAAATGGTATGAAAAACAACGTTTTGCGAAGCATAAGATTTCATGGCTTGGTATACTTCAAACTCACTTAAGCCTTCAGGAAGATTTAGCTCTCTTTTTAGTTTTACATTGGAAGGGATTGTACTTAAAAGTGAATCCCACGTTTGTGCAATTGAGGTTAACATTTCCTCCTGATCTTTGCGTGTGTGGGGGATATAGGTTCCCATAACTCCTCCTTAATGTTCTTTTTCGAGTTGAGCAGAATAACTTTGAGCGTCTAAAAGTGTAGAAGTATCTAAAGATCCTTCGACTTTCATAATCCAAACTTCATAAGGATTTTGATTTAACAATTCAGGTGAATCTTCAAGTTCCATATTCACTTCAATGATCGTTCCACTCACAGGAGCATACACATCAGAAACAGCCTTGACTGATTCTACATCGCAGAAACGTTCTCCTTGCGTGACCACATCATTCACTTCTGGAAGTGCAACATACACAATATCTCCTAATGCATGTTGAGCATAATCAGAAATCCCAACTAAGAATGTCGTTTCTGATACAGGTTTGACCCACTCGTGAGTCGATAAATAATAATAGCCTTCTTTTACACTGTTCATAGTGTCCTCCTATTTTTTTATAAATGGTAATTTTATGATTTCGATTGGATAGGATTTTGAGCGAATCACACATTCAATCGCGTCTTCCATATTGACACTTGCTTTTACAATGGCCATAGCAATACCTCGCTTTAAACTTGGTGAGAATGTACCGCTGCTTACTTTACCAACTTCTTGGCCATGTTGGGTTAAAATATAACCTTCACGTGGAATAACTTTATCATTAAGTACAAATCCAATTCGTTTAAATGATGGAGTAAACTCATGAAGATTAAAAAGGTGACGGCGATGTTTTGGCAAAAAGAATCCTAGATTCACATCAAGAGGAGTTAACTCATCATTGAGTTCATGTCCATATAAAGGCATTCCAGCTTCCATACGTAAGCTATCGCGTGCCCCTAAACCACATGGCATCACTTGATCACTTAATCCAAGAAGCAAGTCCCAAACCTTCTGAGCATCTCTATTGGCCATAATAAACTCATATCCATGTTCACCTGTATAACCAGTGCGTGAAATAAACATTTCAATGTTGTGGAAAGTTCCATGGACAAAGGTGTAATAATCTAACGTTTCAGGGTAAATTTTCTTAATTAATGATTCTGTAAGTGGACCTTGAAATGCAATGACACTATACAAATCACTATCATTTTCAACAAAAGCCTGTCCTTCAAATCTTTCATTAAGAAATGCCATAACTTTTGTGATGTTTGCGCCATTCACAATGAGCAAAATTTCATCATCACATGTCTTCATGCATAAAACATCATCAACCATGGTGCCATTTTCTCGAAGGATAAAGCCATATTTTACTTGGTTTTTTGACATGGCATCAATATCCATACTTAGAATTAATCGGGCTTGATCTAAAGCACTATGACCTTTAAAAAACAGTTGCCCCATATGAGATACATCAAAAATCCCAGCATGAGTGCGAACTGCTTCGTGTTCTGCAATAATTCCATGTTCATAATGAACAGGGAGAAGGGTGTTAAAAAAATCAATCATTTTAGCATGATGAGATTCATGCCATGAGGTGAGGGCCGTGGTATTCATTCGTGCTCCTTTTTTATTATTATACTAAAAATCACTCACAGCTGTGAATGATTAGGACATAAAAAGTTCATGAATCAACTCAACTAAAACATCTTCATGAGGATGGTCAATGGCTTTTAGAAGTAATGCATCTTTTTTAAAAGGTAAATGAAGGAGAAAATCCTCAATGTTTTCTTTTAAATCAGGAATTAAACTATCAGTAAAGACTTGTGCGGATTGAATGATATTTTGATGAGTTTTAATGAATAAAATGACTTCACCGAATTGAAATTTCTTATGTAAAGAGGCCTCAAAAGTAGGGAAGGGTTCAAGTCTAAATGCCTTTGAACTGTAGCGTTGAATCAGATCATCACATGCACTAACATCCATCTTTAGAGTGATTAACTCAGTCTCAAACACCTTTTGATAGGCCTTAATGAGTGATGTGGATAAAGATTCTAGTGTAAGGTGTGGATTAAATTCCTTAAGGTTTTTAACTCTTTTACGAACACTTTCAACTCCTTTTGAGGATAATTTAACAGAGGAAACGTTTAAATACTTACCTAAATCTTCCATCTTGACATCAAAGAGTAATGTGCCATGATGGAGTGAATGTGTGCTCGTGTTTGCGAAAGCATTACCACTGACTTTAAATCCTTCAACTTCGATATCATTCCTTCCTGAAAAGGATGCATGAATTTCAAACCAGTTTAATGCTTGAATAATCACTTCAAGATTTTTTTCAAGATTATAGTTTGCTTTAGGGGCAATAAAGGTAAAGTTTAGGTTACCATAATCATGATATACCGCTCCACCACCCGATGATCGACGTGCTAGATATCCTCCTGTAGCTTCTAATTCATCAACTTTGCATTCTTTATAGGCATTTTGATTTTTGCCGATAACCACAGTATGATGATTTTGCCAAAGATAAAACAAGCATTCATCTTCTTTTAATGTGTGAAGCATGTAGTCTTCATATGCTAAATTAATGTATGGGTTAAACTGTGAAGATGTCACAAAATAATGTTTCATTAATACCTCCATGTAGGTTTATTATACATGAAGAAGCTGTATAAAAATATGATTTGACATCATCTTCATAAAGGTGTATAGTGTTTGTGACAGGGTTGTCATATGCCAAAAGAAACATTTCATAATTTACCAATTGAAAAACAAGATCTCCTCTTTAATGCCTGTGTTAAAGAGTTTTCTTCTGTTCCTTATTCGCAAGCTTCGATTAATCAAATTATTAAGCATGCGAATATTTCGCGAGGTTCGTTTTATCAATATTTTAATGATAAATGGGATGCGTATGAAATGATGTTTCAAAGAATTGGTCAGGAGAAGTTATCATTGCTTCCACCGCCTCAAATTCATTCTCATTTCTTTGAAACCATGATTCAGTTTTTTGATGACACGATGGCTTGGTTGAAACTAAGGCCGGATTACTATCAGATTGGACTTTGGTTTGATTATGATAATGATGAAATGATTGAGCGTATTAGAGGTAGGTTAAAAGGACAATTAGTCGTCCTTGAACAACTTATCATTCACGATCAAAAACAGAATCTGATTGATCAAAGTGTTGATCCACAAGACCTTGTTGAAATGATTATGGATGTGTCTAAAACAAGTTTAATTAAAGCTTTTAAATCAAAAGATTATGATGCCATGAGACACATCTATATGTCTCGACTTAATATCATTAAAAAAGGGGTACAACCACATGTTTAAAGTTCAAGATTTACGTTTTGCATATCCTAAGAATAAAGATGAAACCATCAAGGGATTATCCTTTGAAATTCCTAAAGGAACTATCTTTGGTTTCTTAGGACCCAGTGGTGCTGGAAAGAGTACGACTCAAAAGATTTTAGTGAAGCTTTTAGATCATTATCAAGGCGAGATTACTTACGATGGTAAATCACTTAAAGATCTAAAAGATGATTTTTATGAAGAAATAGGAGTATGTTTTGAGATGCCGATTTCATTTTCAAAACTTACTGGTTTAGAGAATCTTCAATTCTTTGCGAATCTATATAAGAATCAAGTGGACGTGGAACCATTACTCAAGAGAATGGGTTTATGGGAAGATCGCAATAAACTTGTAAGTGAGTACTCTAAAGGGATGAAGATAAGACTTAACTTCATTCGTGCACTCATCAATAAACCAAGAATGTTGTTTTTAGATGAACCGACTAATGGTTTAGACCCTATGAATGCACGTATCTTAAAAGATATGATTCTTGAGTTTAAGAAAGATGGAGGGACAGTATTTATTACCTCCCATATTATGAGTGATATTGATGAGTTATGTGATGAAGTAGCATTCATTGCGAATGGAGTGATTGTGGCTAAAGATTCACCACGTCAACTTAAGATTGATCATGGACAAAAGAAAGTGATTGTGGAAACCAAAGAAAATCATCATTTACAGAAGCACTTCTTTGATTTTAATGAGCTATCAAGTCCACGATTCATTGAACTTTGCCAAAGTAATACGATTGAGACGATTCATTCAATGGAAACGACACTTGAAGATATCTTTATCAAGGTAACGGGGGTGAAGCTTCATGACCATGATTAAACATCTTGTTAGGCATGAATGGATTCGATTAATGAAATATAACTTGCTTGTGGCTTCGATTGTCGTATCCTTCATTTGGATTATTGCCTCAGCTTTTCTATCCCAAGCGGAATTAGTACTATTTCTACCGACCATCTTTTTAGTCGAAGCTTCAGCCATGACTGCTCTTTTAATTGGAGCTGAGATGTATTATGAGAAGAAAGAACATACGATTTCATCCATGTTAATATCTCCGATGAGTACTACAGATTATATGGTGTCTAAAATCATTGCGCATGGCTTAAATACACTTTTAGTCTTTGCGATTATGGTTGTAGGTTTTATGTTTACAGTTGACTTATCACTCAATTTCTTAACTCTATTATTAGGAACCGTCTTTGTCGCGACATTCTATGTCGGGATTGGTTTACTGCTTTCGTATATCTCGAAGGATTTCACATCATTATTAGTGAACTATATGATCATGATGTTCATCTTTCTCATTCCAAGTATATTGATTATGGCGGGGTTACTTCCAGAAGTGTTTAGTGATTACGTGAAATATATTCCAAGTGAGATTAGTTTGCGCCTAATGAGTATAGCGTTTGTAGACATTGATTGGATGCAAACGATCATTGATTTAGGAATCACTTTTTTGGCAAGTATTGGATTGTATGTCTTCATTTTAATACCTCGCTTTAAAGCTTTTGCGAGTGAGCACTTGGGGGTGTAATATGAGAATGAAACTTGTACTTTTTGAAGTTAAAAATATTATCCGAGATCGATTGATGTTGATGTTTGTTTTTTATCCATTCATTATTGGTTTTGTGGCTCGCATGATTCTTAATGATCCTAATATGGATCCTCAAGCTGTGGATTTACTTGTTATCCTTTCACTCATTATTTCTGGATTCATTTTTGGGGCACTTGCAGGATTTTCAATTTTAGATGATCGTGATGATCATGTATTCACATCAATCTCTATTTCACCAATGCCTTTAAAATCTTATATTATTATCAAATTAGGTTTTATTACGTTTATGAGTATTCTTTCATCGATTGCGGTTATTTTGGTGGCCGGTATTACGTTCATTGAATGGCCATATGTGTTGCTTGTTGCATTATTATCATCGCTTCAAGTGCCACTTCATGGTATGCTAATCAATAGTTTTGCAAGTAATAAAGTTGAAGGATTTGTAGTGATGAAAGCAAGTGGTTTCTTGTTGATATTTCCAATTGCAGGGTTCTTTTTCGTAAATAATGTTCAATGGGTTTTTGCATTAGCTCCAGCCTTTTGGCCTGCTAAAGCCGTTCAAGCTTATCTATTAAAACCACTTATTGATACGAATGTTATCAATTTAGGTTTGAATTATTGGGGCTTTTTAGGAGTTGGATTACTTGTAATGGGTGGATACAATTTTATCGTCATGAACTTGTTTAAAAGAAAAGTACTACAATAACGAAAGGAGAAAGACATGTTATTATCAGTTGTATTATTTCTATTAGGAGTTTTATACGGAGTTGCAGCATTTGTAGAAATTGGAATCTTTT
Organism: Erysipelotrichia bacterium; assembly: GCA_018333955.1. Taxonomy (GTDB): domain Bacteria; phylum Bacillota_I; class Bacilli_A; order Erysipelotrichales; family Erysipelotrichaceae; genus UBA6182. The sequence goes on along the minus strand of JAGXSD010000023.1, from coordinate 4,291 downwards.
ATGAAGGTAATCCAAAGACACGAATGATGATCAAATGGATGGGTAAGCGAAATTACAAAATTTTACTAATCATCATGTCAGTCGTGTTCATTGGATTAGGATTCTGGTTACGTCCTTAAAGTCAACGGTAGTTGACTTTTCTTTTGGTAATTTCAAGGTGGTTTTTGGTATAATATAAGTATGATTAAACCCATCATCAATAAAATCAAATCTTGGTGGCAGCAGTCACTTGTGCTTGAAAATGAGTACATTCGATTATTGTTAGTATACCGTCTTACAAAGCCAACTGAAGACCATTGGCTTCCCAGTATGATTTTTGATATAGAAGAAAAAAGCACTGGGAAAATTGTAGGACGTTGTGATATCCGCTTTGGTATGAATCCTTATATGCGCTATATGGGTAACATTGGCTATACGATTTATCCTCCATATCGAGGGCATCACTATGCCGCTATGGCAAGCAAGTTATTACTTGAACTCGCAAAAGAGAGTATGGATGAAGTCATTATCACATGTAATCCAGACAATATTGCTTCAATTAGAACAATTGAGCGACTTGGTGGAGAACTATTAGGAATCGAAGATGTGCCATCTGGGCATGAGCTTCACCAACAAGGTGAAGGAGTCAAATGCATTTATAGTATTCGATTAAAGAAAAGAGGACGCTATGATTAAATGTTTAGTGAGTGATGTGGATGGAACACTGTTTCTTGATTTGGAAACCCCTACAGGAATCATTGAACCAAACACGATTTCACAAGTTCAAAGATTAACGCAATCGGGAGTAAGATTTGTAATGGCGAGTGGTCGTGATCATCTTACGGCCCGATATTTAGAATCAAAACTTCAAGTGAAAGTAGATGGTATTGGTCAAAACGGTGGAGTCATCATGATTGATGATGAAGTGTTGATCTCATTTCCATTGGATGAGAAAGTTGTGAATGCGTTGTTAGATTTAATGGATATCACTTCAATTGATGTGAACATTCTCTTCATTGATGATCGTGGTCATCATGTCATGGCAAAACCTCGTGGTTGGATGTATGACTTATTTCAGTTGATGTTGGAGCGTAAAGAGATTACACATTTATATCCTGAAGACTTTAGAACCTATCGTACTCATGATCATCATCCCGTAGTTAAAGCGGTTGTTATTTGTCATACCATGGATGATCGTGATGCATTTACCCAAGAAATGGTCGAGTTTTTATCAAATCAAGACTATGATTGGTTTTATTCCTCACCTCAATACATTGAAATTATGAGTAAAAACATCAACAAGGGTACAGGTGTACTTCACTTAGCCAAAGTCCTAAATTTACAACTTGATGAAATTGCGGTGGTAGGCGATTCCTACAATGATATTTCGATGTTTAAGGTAACACCATATAGTTTTGCTATGGATCATGGTGATCAAGCTGTGAAGAAACACGCGAACTATGTTGTCTCGAAAGTGGATGAAGTTGTAGATTTTATTCTTAAACATAATGAAACCTTAAAATAACATGAAAAAGAAGGCCATACGTTCAAAAATGATCTCAAAACCTCTCATCATCGCATGGGCCTTTTTTCTACAACTTGGAATTCTTCTTTTAATTGTTTATCAGTTAACATTACATATGTTTGGCTTATATACCATTTTAGTCATTCTGAGCTATACCACAGTGATTGTGGTTTTGAATCGAGATGATAATCCTTCTTATCAACTTATCTGGACGATTGTCATATTATTTATTCCTTTATTTGGGGGAATACTATATTTGCTTTTTGGTGGAAAGAAAATACCTAAAGCTTTAAGAAAAGAAATGGTATTAAAGGACTCTACTAAGCCATATCTTGATGTAGGGCAATCCTCATTAACTCACAATGTGCCACAGAAGCTTCAACGTTGGCACAAACTTATGACCTATTTAGAAACACAGACCTATTTCCCATTGTTTGAGAATACGCAAACACATTATTTACCCATTGGTGAAGATAAGTTTGTGATGATGATTGAAGCATTACGACGTGCAGAGAAGTTTATCTTACTTGAATACTTTATCGTCAAGGATGGCAAGATGCTTGATAGTATTTCAAACATTCTCATCCAAAAGGCTCATCAAGGAGTTGAAGTACTTTTTGTCATTGATGACTTTGGAGCTGCAGAGTTATCGATAAAAAAGATTAAGGAACTTAAAGATGCAGGGGTCGTTGTCGAGTTTTTCAATCCTTTGAAGATATCTCTTGCAGTGTTTATGAATAATCGAAACCATAGAAAGATTTGTGTTGTGGATAACAAGATTGGTTTTGTGGGGGGGATAAACATTGGGGATGAATATATCAATGTGATCGAGCGCTTTGGTCATTGGAAAGACAATGCGATTATGCTTGAAGGGGAAGCGGTGAGTTCACTTACGGTCATGTTTTTGACACTTTATGAGTATGTGAGTAAGAAAAAAGTTGATATTAATGCCTATCTTATTCCTCACTTAATAAAAAGTGAAGGCTATGTTCAACCATTCTCTGACTCTCCAACTGATGAAGAGGCGGTGGGTGAGAATGTTCATCTCCACTTAATCAATCAAGCTCATTGCAGTATTAAAATTCAAACTCCATATTTAATTCTCTCGCATGTCATGAGAAATGCATTGATTTTGGCCGCAAAAAGCGGTGTCAAAGTTGAAATCATGGTCCCGCATGTTCCTGATAAGCGCATGGTATTTGAAGTTACACGATCATATTATGAAACCCTTTTAAAGGCAGGAGTGATTATTGCAGAGTATGTCCCAGGATTTGTTCATGCGAAAATGATGATTGTGGATGATGAGGTTGCGACACTGGGGACGACAAACATGGATTATCGCTCATATTATTTGCATTTTGAATGTGGTGTTATGGTCTATGACGCACCAATTATAAAAGAGATGAGCACAGACTTTGATAAGACTATGGAAGAATGTGTTATAATCACACCGTTGATGGTTAAAAAAACATCATGGTTTTTAAGGGTTTTTAGAGCACTACTAAGAGTGTTTGCGACAATGCTATAAAAGGAGTTTTATGAGTAAACTTGGATTAGTTTTAGAAGGTGGTGGACTTCGTGCAGCGTATACTGCGGGTGTACTACGATGGTTTAAAGACAATCATGTTAATGTAGACTTTGTGGTCGGTGTTTCTTCTGGTGCACTTCTGGCAACCTTATTTGTTGCGGATGAAAATGAAGCATTGGAACTATTAGCGGTGGATTATGCCTCTAAAAAAGAAAATGTTGGCTGGAGTCCAATGATTAGAGAATTTGCACCAGTGGGGTATAACTATCTATTTAAAGAGATTGTTCAAAAAGAGTTAAAACTAGATATGAATAAAGTCATTAACTCTTCTATCCCTTTAGAGATTGGGGTGTATGATCTTTATGGCCAACAAACATTATGGCTTACAAACAAAGATTTGGATCTTGAGTGGAAATTTGTGCATGCTTCGTGTGTATTGCCTATTGCGGGACGCTCAGTGCGTATAGGTGAGAGACGATATTTGGATGCAGGACTCACCAGTATGATTGCGATTGATCGCTCATTGGCGAATGGATGTGATCGTCATATCGTCATCACCACAAAAGATAAAGGTTTCGTGAGAAAGCAAAACTCAAAGCATCTGCAGTTTATTCTTGATGTCATGTATGCTCGCTTTCCAATTATGAGAAAGCAATTCAGATTACGTACAGGGATATACTATGAAGAAAAAGCTAAAGTTGAAGCCTTAGAAGAGAAGAATGAAGCAATCTTCTTGCGCCCTAGTAAAGATCTTGGGGTGAAGCGATTCTCAGGGGATTATAATCAACTCAAAGCTCTTTACGATCTTGGTTATCAAGATACTGAAATGAGAAAAGAACATATTCTAAAATTTATCCGATAACCCTTCAAATCTGAAGGGTTTTATTATGAAAGTAATTACATTCCGAAAATTCTTGAAAATATTACATTTTGTGAAAATATAAAAAATTCGTAAATTGCAATGAGAAGTCGTCCACTTTGAATTAAGAAGTCACTAAGGAACCGTTTGTACCTTGAATTTGATTAAAGTGGAATAAGATGGATTCAGTCGGTGTTTGATAATTGAGTATTTTACGAGGCAAGTGATTCATCCAATGCATCATTTGTTTGATCTGTTGGACCGTATAATCTTTAAGGGATTTCCCCTTAGGAATGAAGCGTCTTAAAATTCCATTGTGTTTCTCATTGGCTCCTCTTTCCCAAGAGGCATAGGGATGAGCGAAATATACATCACTTAATCCAGATAGCGTTTCGGATAG
>JAGXSD010000022.1 GCA_018333955.1 Erysipelotrichia bacterium | reverse complement strand
TCAAGCATCGTTGATAATAAGGCCTGCTCACTTCTTTGGTAGCGCTCAAAGATGGTGGGTGAGAATTCACCATCTCGTGTTCTTGGGACAATGAGTTCTAATCGACCAATGCGAGTTGAATAACTTCGTTCATAATACCCATTTCTTGATGAGTTGCGATGTTCTTCTCGAGAATAGGTATCGACTTGGATATAATCATCGCGTTCTTTTTCCATCAGTTGGTTGAAAATCGTCGTTAACATTTGCTTCGCAAGTGAATTTGCACCACTATTTGAAATGATGTCTTGAATCTGTTCCATATTTAAATTAAGATTGATTTGGGTCATAGAAATTGTCCTTATGTGGTGTCGATACTAACATAATAGCAGACTTCTATGGCCTTTTTACTTTTACACAATTATACGGACTCTATCTTATATTGTAAAAAAATAGTATAATAATAACATGATAACAAATATGATTATTGAGCAAATCCAAAAGTATGACTACAACCAACTAATTTTGGTTGATTTGTTGTATAAGAATGTTAACGGACTTACGGAATGTGATAGAAGAACATTTAATGTATATATTGCTAGATTGGCCAAAAAGGGACTAATTGAGCGATTGCACCGAGGAGTTTATTATCGAGCGAAAGAGACGAAGTTTGGCAAAACAAAACCTAATCTATACAAGGAAACAGTGTTGATTCATACGTATGGTTTTAAAGGTTTTTTTGGACATGAAACTTTACTAAATTTGTTGGGTTTAAAAAATGAAATTCCTAAGAAACTGACTATCTATACTAACGAGATAATGCGGAATAAATTTGTTGATGATAGAGTCAAATTAAAGAAAATCAAATTCAATTTGACTCATGACAACATTGATTACATTGAGATAATTACTTTTTTAAATGATTTGAACAAAACTGAGTTTAATAACGTTCGATTATATCCAACGCTTGCAAAGTATATGAACGACAAGGGGCTACAGTTCGATAAGTTATTTGATTATATGGTAGATGCTGATGAAAAAATATTAAAGAACCTTATCCCACTGAAGAAGGCACTTAATTATGAAACTGCACAATGATACTGATGCGTTTGAATTATTAATCATTGAGCATTCCTCACGTCACAATATCAGGCCAGATATATTAGAAAAAGACTATTATGTAACCCTTATGTTAAAAGCACTTTCAGAGAAGCAAAATGAGGGCCTTAGAATTTTTAATGGGGGCAACAGCATTTTATAAAATTCTTGAATCTTTTCGATTTTAAACAACACAAACTCAATTGATTCAATAACAACGATTCTGATGACATTTTTTGCTAATATCGAGACTTTAGATAACCGGGTAAATGCCGGGTAAATGTCATTAGAAATCTTTTGAAATCTATTGAAATTATGGTACAATAAACACGTAGAAACCAATAGATAGACATCTATTTGAATCTTTGTGTATATGTTGGGTACTCCCTTCATCCGCACCATTCTGATACAGAGACCATGGGATCGAACCCATGGTTTTTCTTTTTATGTTTAACATGATTAAAGTTGAATATGAATAGAGACGCTTCTGACTTCACATGCAAGCTAAATTACACAATATAATTATTTGACTTTCTTGACGTTATATTAGTTAAATAATGATAAGAGTATCAAGATCAATGTGTTAAAAATTCATTAAATTAATATACCAACTTGTTAAAATAATAACAAAGTCATTGTTTATTTAAATGTATATGTTAAAATATTATCAAATAGAACCTGTCTACCCATCCAATCAGCCAATCATTGATTAGAACATGACCACTTCATTAAACAAAAATATAATCCTTTTATATTTATGTCATATAAGTAACAAACAAGCTTATTGTTTGTTGATGGAGGTAAACCATGCTTCAAGAGGGAAAAGTTCACTCGTGTAGTCATCATTCATTTGACCACCACCAAGCTATTGACCAAATCATTGATTTATATAATAGAGATCGCTCCAATTTAATCCAGATCCTGCATCAAATCCAAAACATTCAAGGCTTTTTACCCCTTGAGACATTAAGGCAAGTTGCCATAAAACTTAATATGCCTTTGTCTGAAATATCTGGGGTAGTCTCTTTCTATTCCTTCTTTTCAACAGAACCACAAGGAAGACATACCATACGTGTTTGTTTAGGGACGGCGTGTTATGTTCGCGGTGGCAAGAAACTTATTGATAAACTGGAAGAATACCTTGATATTAAACTTGGTGAAACCACCAGTGATCAGCGTTTTACCTTTGAAGTGGCACGATGTATCGGGGCATGTGGTTTAGCTCCTGCAGTTATGATTGATCAGGACGTCCACAGGCAAGTTAATGTTAATAAACTAAAATCGATACTTGCTAAGTATGAGTAAGGAGGATTTTATGAACCATATCATCAATTCGATTCTTCAACTGAATCAACTCAAAACGCAATACATTCATGATTTGTCCAATTATACTCATCAGATATTAATATGTGGTGGTGCAGGATGTGTTTCTTCAAACTGTGAAGTCATTCAAAGTGTAGTCAATGATGAACTTCATCGTCTTAATATCGCCGACAAAGTCAAAGTCTTTCAAACTGGATGTATGGGGACATGTGCCGTAGGACCAGTGTTGCTGATACTACCCGAGAAGACATTCTATACCAACTGTACACCCGAGACCATCAAAAAAATCATTGAAAGTCACTGCGTGAATAAGAACATAATGATGGAATACACATTTTATGATTATTCACTCAAAAGACATGTACCATGCCTTGATAATATTGATTTCTTCAAAGCACAAGTCAAAATCGCATTGAGAAATTGTGGGATGATTGAAAATGATTCAATTCAAGCATATATTGCTAAGGATGGTTATTTTGCTATCGCCTCAATCCTAAAAGACTCCACTCCTGAAAAAGTTATTGAAGAAGTCACACATTCAGGATTACGAGGACGAGGAGGAGCAGGCTTTCTAACAGGAGTTAAATGGAAAGCAGGGTATCAAGCACAAAGTGATCAGAAGTATATGATTTGTAATGCGGATGAAGGCGATCCTGGAGCATTCATGGATCGTTCCATTATCGAAGGAGATCCACACTCTGTCATTGAAGGCATGATGATTGCTGGTTATGCCATCGGTGCATCCAAAGGTTATATTTATATTCGTGCAGAGTACCCTTTAGCCATCAAACGTTTAAGTTATGCACTTAAAGAAGCGCAAGAATATGGATTATTAAATCGCAAGATTTTTAATAGTGAATTTAGTTTTGAAATTGAAATACGGATTGGTGCAGGAGCATTTGTGTGTGGTGAAGAAACTGCACTCATTGCATCGATTGAAGGACAACGTGGTGAACCAAGACAAAAACCACCATATCCTTTCCAAAGAGGTTTATTTGGACAACCTACCATCATCAACAATGTCGAAACCCTCGCAAGTATTCCACCGATTATACTAAATGGAGCACAGTGGTATGCTCAGTTTGGGTGTGAGACAAGTAAAGGAACCAAGGTGTTTGCTTTGGCGGGTGATATTGTTAATACTGGCATCGTTGAAGTTCCAATTGGAACTCCGATAGGGGATATATTATTTAATATCGGTGGTGGAATTAGTGGACAAAAGCGATTCAAAGCTGCACAAATTGGAGGACCATCAGGGGGCTGTATTACACTTGAAAATCTAAACACAGCAACTGATTACGACTCATTAGCAAAACTAGGAGCAATCATGGGTTCGGGTGGGTTGATAGCTATGGATGAGGACACATGCATGGTCGATACCGCACGATTCTTTATGGACTTTATTCAAGATGAGTCTTGTGGAAAGTGTTTACCATGTCGTCTTGGGACTAAACAAATGCTCGAAATCCTTGAAAGAATTACACAAGGCAAAGGTGTTGAAGGGGATATTGAATTACTCGTTGAACTGGGTGAAACCATTCAACAAACGGCTATCTGTGGATTGGGTCAATCAGCTCCAAATCCTGTATTAAGTACAATCCGATACTTTAGAGAAGAGTATCAACAACATATCAGGGATAAATATTGTAAAGCAGGAGTTTGCTCAGATCTCTTTATTTCACCATGTGAGAATACATGCCCAGCAAACATCAATGTACCAGGATATATCCGCTTAATTGCGGCTGGACGATTTGCGGATGCTTATCATTTAATTCGTCAAGAAAATCCTTTCCCAGCCGTTTGTGGTCGTATTTGTACTCGCCCATGTGAATCCAAGTGTCGTCGCTCAATGACCGATGAAGCCATCGCAATATGTGATTTGAAGCGTTTTGCGGCTGATTATGCTTATCGAAACGAGAAAGAAATCATCATGGATTCAATCACTCCTAAAAACGGTAAAAAGATTGCGGTGATTGGAGCGGGAGCTTCTGGATTAACATGTGCCTATTACTTGGTCAGAAGTGGATATGAAGTTGATGTTTTCGAACAAGAACGTATTGCGGGTGGAGTTTTAGCCTTTGGCATTCCAGAATACCGCTTACCTAAAAAGGTCTTGGCTCATGAGATATCACTCATTGAAAACGCAGGGGTACGCATCCACTTAAATTCACAAATAGGAAAAGATATCGAGTTTGCACAGTTAAAGAAAAACTATGATTCAGTGTATATTGCGACGGGCACTCAATTTCCAGAAAAAATTAACATTGAAGGTGAAGATTTACCAGGAGTTATTCATGGTATTCATTTTCTAAAAGAAGCGAATATGAATTTGAAGTACTCAACAGGTGATAAAGTTATTGTGATTGGTGGTGGGAATACGGCGATTGACTCAGCTCGTACTGCGCTTCGCTGTGGAGCAAAAGAAGTGTCCATATTATATCGAAGAACCATTGATGCGATGCCTGCATATGAAGCAGAAATCCATGAAGCACTATGTGAAGGTGTGAAAATCATTGAACTAGCGTCACCAAAGCGTTTTATTGCGAATGAGAACCAAAGAGTTGGTCAAATTGAATGTGTCAATATGCAACTAGCAGAGTTTGATGCTTCAGGACGACGTAAATCAAAACCTATTGAAAATTCCACTTTCTATCTCGATGTGGATTTAGTCATCGTCGCAGTCTCTCAATATTCCGATTTACCGTTTGTTAAAAAAGATGAAATAGAAGTGACTCGTTGGGGAACTTTTGTTATTCATGATAAAACACTCATGACGAGCATGGATGGAGTGTTTGCTGGAGGGGATGTTGCTCGGGGACCAGATACGGTAATTCAAGCCATTGCGGATGGCAAACGAGCTGCAGAATCCATTGATAAATATTGTGGTGGAAAAGGATTATTAAATAAAGGATTACCAATTGAGATTCCAGATGTGAGTGATGAGGATGAAATCATTGCACTGAAGCGTTTCCCTCTTGATGTTCTAGACATTGATAAGCGAATCGACAGTTTTGATGAAGTTGTACTGGGATATCACAAACTAAATGCGATGGCAGAAGCTATGCGATGCCTTCATTGTGATCGGAGGTCAATACAATGATTAACCTTACTATCAATAATAAACAGATTCATGTCGAAGAGAATACGACAATCATCGAGGCCGCAAGAATGTATGGTATCAACATACCAAGTTTATGCAAACTAAATGAAGTATGTAATTTTGGGACTTGTCGGATGTGTGTCGTTGAAGTTGAAAAAGCAAAAACCCTTCAAGCTGCTTGTGTGACGATGGCTCAAGAAGGTATGGTTGTTAAAACCAATACCACACAAGTTCAGAAAATGCGTAAAGTGTTATATGAACTATTACTATCTGATCACAAACAACAATGTTTAAGTTGTTCAAGAAATCTAACGTGTGAACTACAAGCACTTGGAAAGACTCTTGGAATTAGTGAAAGTCGCTTTAGTCACAACTTGTCCCACCGAAAGAGTGAAACAACAGTTTCAATTACGCGAGATATGGATAAGTGTATTCTGTGTCGTCGATGCATCAGTGTGTGTAATGACATCCAAGGAGTGGGAATTCTTCAAGCTCAGAATCGAGGTTTTGATACCGAGATTTCAATCGCTCATCCAATGAACTTGGCAGATACGGATTGTATATATTGTGGACAATGTACACTAGTGTGCCCTGTTGGAGCTCTTATGGAGACGGATGCCATCACTAAAGTAAAACAAGCATTAAGTAATCCTAATATCCATACTGTTGTTCAGGTTGCCCCTGCCGTGAGAGTTGCCATCGGAGAGGAATTTGGTTATCCCGCTGGAACTGTGGTGACAGGAAAACTATTCAGTGCTTTGCGTGATTTAGGATTTAATGATGTATTTGATACGAATTTTGCGGCTGATTTGACCATCATTGAAGAAGGAACAGAATTTTTAGGTCGAATCAAACATGCGATGACTAATAATCAGAATAATCTACCTATGATTACTTCGTGTTCACCAGGGTGGATTAAGTTTTGTGAACATAACTTCCCGGATCATCTACATTTACTTTCGACCTGTAAATCTCCTCACATGATGCTTGGTGCTTTAGTGAAGTCATACTATGCTAAGAAAATCAATGTCGATCCAAAGAACATGTTTGTGGTCTCGATTATGCCATGTACAGCGAAGAAATTTGAGATTTCTCGTGATGAGTTAATGTCTGATGAGATGGTCAATGTCGATGCGGTGCTTACTACCCGTGAGCTGGCAGCTATGATCAAAGAGTCGGGTATAGAGTTTAGCATGTTGTCAGATAGTAATGTGGATAACCCATTAGGTTTTAGTAGTGGCGCAGCTGATATTTTCGGAGTTACTGGTGGAGTGATGGAAGCCGCCTTAAGAACCGCATATGAACTCATCACTGCACGAGAGTTTCCATTTGAACAACTTCGCTTAAAATCCATTGAAGGATTCGCTCCAATCAAAGAAGCAGAGATTACAATTCACGATCCAATTCCTGAATTTAGTTATTTAGAAGGACAGACATTAAGAATTGCGGTTGCGAGTGGAGCTAAAAATGCAGAAAAATTAATGAAACAAGTCGCTGAAGGGACATCTCCTTATCATTTCATTGAGATTATGGGTTGCCCAGGAGGATGTATTAATGGGGGAGGTCAACCTCGTTGGAAAGATTCAACCACGCCTCAAAAGCGTCTGGAAGGCTTGTTTGCAGAAGATTATCGTAAATCCATTCGTAAATCACATCAAAATGAATTTATTAATGAACTGTATGAAGCCTTCTTAACTCATCCAAACAGTCATGTAGCGCATCATTATTTGCATACTCATTATGTTAAACGTGGAAAGTTTAATGAGTATGTCTCTAGTTCAAAAAACCACACAGATCATGTCATCGATTAATTTTCTTGTTGCAACTTTAAGTCTTAAATCAGATAATTCTAGTAGTAAGAATCAATTGTGTAGCCATGGAGTCAAAAATGGTGTTTTAACACACAGATCATTTGAATAAGGTAATAGTTAATGAATAATTGCAAATAGAAAGAGGAGTAACAAGTAGCTAAGATATTTAGGTATCTTGTGTGATAAAACATGAGTTATAAAATTGGTAGAAAGCGTCAACTTAATAAGCTCACATTTGCCATACAAATTGAGGCTAAAGAAATAGTGACAAATGCACAAGCAGGACATTTTGTCATGATTCGAACTCATCAACAAGGTGAGAGAATTCCTTTAACGATTGCGAATGCACAAGGGGATTATATTGAGATTATTGTTAAAGTAGTCGGTGAGACCACGCATAAACTCAGTCAACTAGAAGTGGGTGATCATGTGTATGAAATCATTGGACCGTTGGGACATCCTTTTGAAATGCCAAAGATTCAATCGTTATGTGTGATTGCTGGTGGGGTTGGTTGTGCTATCGGATACCCCATCGCAAAGGAGTATATGCGAAAAGGTGTTCATGTAACTTTTATTGCAGGATTTAAAGATGAGAGTGAAGTGTTTTATGAACATGAGTTTCATCAAGTAAGTGATGAGTGCATCATTACAGTTGAACAACCCAGTGAAAAATATATGCAAGGTAATGTTATTGATGCTTTGAAGCATGTTCTAAAGACTCAAAAGATAGATGCCATCTTTGCGATAGGATCATTACCCATGATGAAAGCAGTCACTAACATCGGTGAACAGCATCACATCTTAACCGTTGTCAGTTTAAATCCAATAATGGTTGATGGTATTGGGATGTGTGGTGGGTGCCGTGTTAATGTGGGTGGAAAAGCCCATTTTGCGTGTGTTGAAGGTCCAGAATTTGATGGCCGTTTAGTAGACTTTGATAATTTAATCGCACGTAATCAAGCGTATGATTGTAGGTGGAAATACCATGCGAAATGAGCCCAATGTAGTAGTAGCACATTTACGTAGAAGCACTTTCGATGAAGTGAGTCTTGGTTTTAGCAAGCAACAAGTCATGGCTGAGGCGGATCGTTGTTTAAAATGCAAATCACAGCCTTGTGTCAAAAGTTGTCCAGTCCATGTTGATATTCCTACCTTTTTAGCGCAAATTAAACAAGACAAAATCGATGATGCTTTAGCAACCATTCTAAAAACAAATCCTTTACCAGGAGTGTGTGGACGAGTATGTCCACAAGAAAGTCAATGTGAAGCAGCTTGTGTATTAACCAAAGTGAATCAAGCCGTCAACATCGGTCAATGTGAGCGTTTTGTTGCGGATCATGGAACGTGGACTTCGATTAAGAAACAAGCAGTCAATAAAAAAGTAGCTGTTGTGGGGGCAGGTCCAGCAGGGATTGCCTGTGCTTACACCTTAAGTCATGCTGGAATAGCAGTGGATATATATGATAGTTGGGATCAAATGGGAGGGGTATTACGCTATGGAATACCTGATTTTAGACTTCCAAAAGCAGTGGTTGATTTAGAGGTGGATCGCTTAATGAATGAGTTAATTACCTTTAAAAAGAATACTGTTATTGGTAAAACCATTACGTTAGAGCAACTAAAACACCAACATATCGATGCCATATTCTTAGCAACAGGGGCTGGTTTACCTGAGTTTGTCGATATGAAACATAGTGATGCCATTGGAGTATTCTCAGCCAATGAATTTTTAACACGAATCAATACCTTTTCAGCTCATTTAAGTGATCATGACACACCGTTATATCCTATGAAGAAAACCATCGTTATTGGTGGGGGTAATGTTGCCTTGGATGCTGCTCGTTGTGCCTTGCGCCTAAACATTGATGTATGTATTGCCTATCGAAGAACCATCAATCGTATGCCAGCTCGCTTAGCTGAAGTTGAACATGCCCTCGATGAGGGGATTGAAATTAAGGAGTGTTTATCACCTAAAGCAGTGATTGTGGATGATCACTATAAAATGACGGGAATTATGTTTCAACCAACTAAATTTGTTATGGTTGATGGAAAAGAAAGAGTCGTAGAAGATCTTGAAAAGCAACCTATTATCATCGAGGCCGATAGTTGCATCGTGGCTGTGGGAACAAGTCCCAATCCATTATTAAACTCAACCTTGCCACAACTTAAACTCAACAAGTGGCATTCCATTGAAGTGGATGAACACTTAGAAAGCTCAATTCCCATGGTTTTTGCGGGAGGTGATGCAGTGTTAGGCTCTGCAACCGTCATTGCAGCTTTAGGTCAAGGTCAAAAAGCAGCTTTAAGTATTATTGAAAGGCTTTGTGAGGCTAAAGATTAAAGCGATAGTCTACAACGAGTGCAGTTGAAATGATATAATTAGATAAATATCGAGGCATAGATTACTCTATAAACACAACAATCACACCAACTATCTTTGATAAACATCAAATTGAGGTAAGCTATGGAAAGAACACTAATTGTTTACGCAATGATTTTAGTCTCTGCAACTCTTTTCACTTCAGCTTTCCTTTTTTCTTTATATCGTAAGATGAAATATCTCAGATATTTCTCATATTCTTATGCATTATTTCTTATGAGCTATAGTTTACTTGCGATTCAAAGCATGAATAATCTTTTCTTATCTTCAGTCATTTCAAATACAGCTTTGATGATTGGGTATTTATTGTTTTATACATCATTTAGAGAATACTTTGATAAGAAAAATGGTTTTCCAAAACGATTTTGGTTTTATGCTCTATCATCCTTTTTAGTTTCATATGTATTTGGAATTCTATCTTATCAATACTACATTAGAAACAGTTTAATGGGGATTTTAACTGTACTTATTTTCTTGGACTTTGGTGGATATGTCTTCGCACGCCGAAAACTCATGACACAGTTTATGAAGGGTGCAATATTCACCTCATTGATCACAAACATCATCACAAATATCACAAGACCTTTGTTAGGATTGTATCTATTATCATCAACGAGTCTACCAGTGGATAGTCAAATCCTTAATGTGTTTGTATTCACATCGTATTCAGTCACATCCATCTTTTGGTTTGCGACGCTCATTGTGATGGATGGGGACTTAATCAATAAAGCAACTCAAAAAAATGAAGAAAAGTATCTAAGTCTAGTCGAGAGTATCAACTCAGCGATTATTTTAGTTGAAGAAGGTGGTGAAATCACCTACATGAATCAAAATGCTCATACCTTGTTTATTGGGGTGGAGTTAGGTCATTTATCTGATATTAGATCACTTGTTGGGTCATTTGATGCGAATGATGTATTAACATTAATGGATCAAGTTAATTTAGAAAAAAGAAGTTTATCACTTGAGCGAGAATTGACCATATTTCATGAACAAAGATTGTTTAGAATTGAAGTCCATCCTGTCAGTGATAGCAAAGAATTATATGCCATGTTAGTGTCATTTACTGACATAAGCGAACAAAAGAGAATTGAAAATCAAATCATTCAAAGTGAATCCAATTATCGATCAATGTTTTTCAATTCAGCTGAAGGTAAACTTTTAGTTGATCAAAGTATAATCATTGAATGCAACGATGCTGCTGCAAAAATACTTAAATCAACACGAGAGCAAATCATAGGGCTCTCAATTAATGAAATTACCCCAGAATTTCAACCCGATGGTCGTCGATCAATCGATGTTGGCATGGAGATACTTAACAGTACATTGGAAGAGGGGATAACCTATTTTGACTTTGCGCATCAAGCTTTCGATGGAAGTGAAGTGATTGTTAAGGTGTCCATCATCAACATCACGTTTAATGATAAACCGATGTCTTTAATCACATGGCAAGATATTACTGCACAGAAAAAGATTGAAATGAATTTGTTGAAGCTCTCTCGTGCTGTTGAACAAAGTCCTGTCAGTATTGTGATTACAGATAAAGAGGGAAATATTGAATATGCCAATCCAAAAGCAAGTGAAACTACTGGATATTCATTTGATGAATTGAAAGGTCAAAACCCTCGAATACTTCAATCTGGACACACTTCAAAAGAGGAATATACTCAACTCTGGAATGAAGTAACATCAGGTAGACTGTGGAAAGGATTATTCCACAATAAGCGAAAGAATGGTGAATATTATTGGGAATCATCCTCGATTTCTCCAGTCTTTGATGTTTTTGGAAACATCATTAATTATATCGCTATCAAAGAAGATATTACTGAAAGAAAAGCCATTGAAGAGTCATTAATGATAAATCAAAATAGACTGGAGCAGATTGCTAAAAATAGTCGCACAGGCATTTGGGAAATGGATTCAGAAGGACGATACACGTACATCAATGATGTGTGTTTTGAATTATTTGGATATAGCGCTGAAGAAATTGTAGGTCAGTTAAGAGATAATATTACACCTCTTTCATCGAATCATGTCATGGAATATGAACCTATAGGGTTTGAACGTTTGAAACAAGGTCATTCCATTAGTTCATATGAAAATAAGATTATTCGAAAAGATGGAACATCAATTTGGGTTAGTACAAATGCTACGCCTATTTTTGATGAGGATCATCAAATTACAGGATATATTGGCTCAGACAATGATATTACTGAGCGAAAGAACGCCGAAGAAGAATTAGTTAAGTTTAAGACTATCGCAGATCAAGCAACTTATGGGAATGCGATAGTATCCATGAATGGGAACTTGATTTATGTGAATGAAGTATTCGCAACTATTTTAGGCTATACCATGGATGAAATGATAGGCATGAATTTGATGAATCTTCATTCTGAAGCTCAATTAAATCGAATTCAAGAGTTACTCGAAATCATCCAAACTAAAGGCGGATATGTTGCTGAGGAAGTGGAATTTAAACGAAAAGATCAGTCTGTTTTCCCGAGTCTAATGAGTGCAAGTTTAATAGTTGATGCTCAGAACACTCCACAATTCATGTCTGCAAGTTTAGTTGATATCAGTGATATCAAGCAAAAAGAGCGTGAAATAAACAAACTTTCAATTGCGATAGAACAAAGTCCAATCATTGTGCTCATCTCAGATCTTAAAGGTGTTATTCAATATGTCAATCCTGCGTTTGAATCGATCACAGGGTATACTGCTGATGAAGTGATTGGAAAACATACAAGAATGTTACAGTCCGGACTAACTAGTAAAAAAGTATACCAAGATTTGTGGAAAACTATTTTATTGGGTAAGATCTGGAAAGGGGAATGGATTAATCGTAGAAAAGATGGTGAACTTCTTTATGAAAGTGCGATTGTAACTCCAGTCAAAGATGAACATCAACGAGTGTCATATTTTCTTGCAGTAAAAGAAAACATCACCCAACGTAAACAAATTGAAGATGCTCTAGTAAAAAGTGAAGAGCAATTTAGAACCCTATTTACTCATTCACCTATAGGAATGCTTATTCATGATAAAGATGAAGGAGACATACTCGATTGTAACCCTGAAGCATTAAATATCATAGGTCTGCAATCCAAGGAACAAATCGAAGAGTACATCTTTACTCATGATGACTATGGTTTCTTTAGTCATTATCTTAATAACGTTAAAAAAGTTGAAAAAGATGGTTTAATGCAATTTGAAGGAAAATTCAAGAAAGCGACTAATGAAGATATCTGGGTAAAAGTAAGCTTATCGCTTATTGAAATAGGTGGTATTCATCGTGTCTTCTCCGTTGCCATGGACATTTCAAAAGAAAAGCAAGCTGAAAGCGATAAAATTGCACGACAAGTTGCTGAAGAATCAAATCGTGTAAAGAGTATTTTCTTCTCAAATATGAGTCATGAGATTAGAACTCCTTTAAATGCAATCAATGGATTTGCACAGATTTTGAGTCGTGATGAGACATTAAATCAAAAACAGAAAGAACAAGTAAAAACGATCTATCAAAGTGGGAAGCATCTTATTTCGCTAATTAATGATATTCTTGATATCTCTAAGATCGAAGCAGGAAGACTCTCATTAATTGCCAATGACTTTAATCTTCTAAATATGTTGAAAGATATTCAAATGATGTTCTCACTAAGTGCACGAGACAAGAATCTGACATTTGATTTTGATGTGGCACATGATGTTCCATCCCATATCATTTCTGATGAATCTAAGATTAGACAAGTTCTGATTAATTTAATTGGAAATGCCATAAAATTCACTTCACAAGGTGGTGTTAGAGTTAATGTTCAACTTGATCCACATGATTATCAATCGCTTCAATTTGATGTTATTGATACAGGACAAGGATTAGCAGCTCATGAATTACCTCATCTATTTGATCCTTTTTGGCAATCTTCACATGGCCAAAATAGTGGAGGTACAGGGCTAGGACTCCCAATATCGAAGAATATCGTTGAAATTCTTGGTGGTATGATCACTGTCAAGAGTGAAGTTAATGTTGGAAGTCAATTCAGTTTCAACATCATCTTTAAAACCTCCAACAGCGCACATGATAAACACACTGAACCAAGTCCAATATTCTACATTGAACCTAATATGTATCGTGTTTGTGTCGTTGATGATCATGATGATAATCGCAGAGTGCTTAAAGAACTTCTAGAACCTATCGGATTCTTGATTGAAGAATGTAAAAATGGTGAAGAAGCTATTCAATGTTTCTTAAATTGGCAACCTCATATTATCTTGATGGACATGCGCATGCCGAAGATGGATGGTTTTGAAGCAACACGTCAAATACGTCAATTACCTCATGGCCATAAAGTGCATATTATTGGAATCACTGCGAGTGTTTTTGATGAAGAACTTACAAGTGTCTTAAAAGCTGGAGCCAACCAGGTCTTAACCAAGCCATTAAATGATGTTGAACTTTTAACACTATTATCTCAAGCCCCAAATATAAAAGTTATACGTGGCCAAGAAACGATGGTGGAATCACTTCTTGATATTAAATATTCGCTAGATACTCTAGTCCCTGAGTCAATGAAACAAGCCATGATCAAGGCAATTAAACAAGGGAATATGGTGAAACTAAGACAACTTGCGTATGATGTTAAGGAGTATAGTGAAAGTGTAAGTCAAGAAGTATTAAACTTAGCTCGAAATTATGATTACGAGCAATTAAATGCTCTGTTTATGAGCACAGAGGAGAAACATCATGAGTGATCAAACATTCAAAGTGATGATTGTGGATGATATTGCAGCGAATCTTGAAGTTCTAGAAGATTTATTATCTTCAAAAGGATATCAGGTTTCAGCATTTCCTCGAGGAGATTTAGCGTTATCTTTTGCCTTTCAAAACCCACCAGATTTAATATTTCTTGATATTATGATGCCTTTTATGGATGGATTTGAGGTGTGTAGACAATTAAAACAAGACGCTAGAACTCAAGATATTCCTGTCATTTTTATTAGTGCTCTAGATGATAGTGAAAACAAAGTTAAAGCATTTACTCATGGAGGGGTTGATTATATTTCAAAACCTTTTCAAGAGGCGGAAGTGTATGCACGACTACAAACTCATTTAAAGTTGAGTCAAAATCAAAAACTCTTAGAGGCCTATGCTCATGATTTGGAATCAATTGTTCAAGAAAAAGTTCAAGAGATTTCTGACTCACAAATGGCAACCCTCATTGCTTTATCTAACCTTGCGGAATTTCGAGATGAGACAACAGGCAGTCATATTGAACGAACACGTGATTATTGTAAACTGTTAGCGCAATATTTAAGTCAAGATAAAGACTACCACAATCAAATCACACCTGCCTTTATTCATGATATTTATCTTGCTGCTCCACTTCATGATATTGGGAAAGTAGGCATTCCAGATAGCATATTACTGAAACCTGGCAAACTAATGCCTCAAGAGTATGAAATAATGAAAACCCATGTCAATATTGGTGCTGAAACACTCGAACACGTATTGTCTCAATATCCTAAGAATACATTCATTAATATGGGAGTACTGATTACGAAATATCATCATGAGCGATGGGATGGCAATGGTTATCCTTCAAAACTAAAGGGAGAAGAAATTCCACTCGCAGCACGAATCATGGCATTAGCCGATGTTTATGATGCACTACGTTCACGACGTCCGTATAAAGTGGGGGTGACTCATGAGGAAACGATGAATATTATTATTCATGATTCTGGAAAAGCCTTTGATCCAAAGATAGTGCAAGCTTTTATTGCACTTGAAAAAGAATTCGAATTAATCTTTGAGCGACACGCTCAAAGCAAACCACTTATATAAGAAAAGAGATTCACTACGTTGAACTTGTAAAGGAAAAGTAGACAAGTTTATAAAAAGAATTAGAACCCCAAATCATGTTTATATTGAATTGGGGTTTTATAATTCAAAGCAAATGCAGGACGTTCATGATTAAAGTGATGAATGTATGAATGTATTGTTTCAATGACATTATCAGAGTGGTACAAATGATAATCACGGTATAACTCATCCTTCATCCAACCATTGATGGCTTCCATAATAGGATTATCCGTTGGTGTGGCAGCACGACTCATAGAATGAATCGTGTTATAATTTAAAAGAGCTTGATTGAAAGCTTTACT
>JAGXSD010000021.1 GCA_018333955.1 Erysipelotrichia bacterium | reverse complement strand
GTTAATTGTCGGTTTCCCTTTCTTAACTACTCCTAATGCTCCGTACTTCTTCTTTATTGTAGTCCATGTATATATTGTTCCTGTTGGTATGTCATACTTCTTTGATAAATAGCCTGCACTTGCCCTTTCTTGATATTCCTTCAACACCATATTCTTGAACTCTAAATCGTATTTTTTGAAATTTTGACCTTTCTTAGCCATATAAAAAATACCTCCATAATCCAATTATAGAGGTATTTCGTTTTAGACAACATCGGTGTCTTTTTTTATTTGTCTACTAAACAGGGTGCAGTCTAAATGCGAGTATTCTTTTCTTTTCTTTTAATGATATCATGCGATCACTTATCAAATGATTGACACATAAAGATTGAACTACTCAATCTTCAACTTCAACACTTGCTCCCCATCTTCTACTTTTCCAGTATCAATAAATCCATATTTGATATACATCTCATAAGGCATTGGATCAATGCGAGTACATGAAACATATAGATATCTTCGCTCTTCTTCCTTACACTTTTGAACAATTAAATCTAAGACTTGTTTTCCATATCCTTGGCCTTGAAACTCACTCGCAATCATAAATCTCCATAAATAATAAACAGGCCAATCATGTTCATCAGCCATATAGTTATCAAGTCCAAGCATCACAAAGCCAATCACTTCCTTATTTAACATAATAGCTCTAGGCCATGCGATCGAATGATTAATATACGCTTCCGCAAGTGAATAGATATTGGGAGCTACATGTTTTTTATCCCCATCACTTAATGTATCATAAATTTCAATGACTTCTTTTAAGGTATCATACCCAATCTCTTTTAGTTCTATCATGATATTTCTCCTAATGATTTTATTGTATCAGAACTCACTTATTAAAGTTTGATAACTTAGATAATTAGGGAATAATAAGGTGAAACTTATATTTATTTGCATTTTGCAACTTTTTATATGATATTTATTTGCATTTTGCAATTTTTTATAAGTTGCTATAATATGAGTGAGGTAGAAGTATGAAAAGAAAAATCGAAATAGAGATCAAAGAATGGTTTGCATCGAATCAAAGTAAACCCCTCATTATTCATGGCGCAAGACAAGTGGGTAAAACTTATATTGTTCGCTCGTTCGCAAAAGAAATGAATTTAAAATGTGTAGAAATTAACTTTGAGAAAGATATTTCATTTGTTGATTTATTCAATCGAACACGAAATCCACAAGATATTTTAGATTTTCTAAGATTATCATTTCTTGATACTGAATTTGACACCTCAACCATTTTATTTCTTGATGAAATTCAAGCGGCTCCTTCTGCCCTCACAGCTTTAAAATTTCTTAGCGAATCTTTTCCTTGTCGAATCATCGCCTCTGGAAGTGCATTAGGTGTCGCCATCGCTTCATCATCATACCCCGTTGGTTATGTGGAAACTAAAATCATGACTCCAATGACCTTCATGGAATTTCTTTGGGCAATGAGCGTTCCCGAAGATATCATCGAATCGATGAAATCTTCTTTACAAACATTGACACCTTTACCAACAATCATTCACGAGAAACTCAATGATTTATACACAAAATATATCCTTGTCGGAGGTATGCCTGAAGTTGTTAAATCGTATGTAACGAATCAATCATTTAAGGATACATACAGTATTCAAAAGCATTTAGTTAATGATTACTACAATGATATGGCAAAATATGCACAAGGTAGTGAACGCATTAAGGTTCGCGAATGTTATCAATCTCTTCCATCTCAGCTTGCTAAAGATAATAAGAAATTTCAATATAAACTCGTAAAAAAAGGGGCAGGCTCAAGACACTACGAATCTAGCTTACAATGGTTAGAAGACAGTCATATGATTATTAAAACCTTAAGATTAAACAACACAGCTTTCCCTATTGAGTCAAATGTTGATATTTCAAGTTTTAAAGTATATCTTTCAGACACTGGACTTCTCGTGAGTTTATTTGGAGAAGAAATCATTCAAAACATACTCAACGACAGTTCAACCATTAAAGGTTCCTTTTACGAGAATAGTATCGCTCAAACAATCAAATCAAGTCATAAAACCTCTTACTATTATGAACCAAATCAACACAGTGAAGTGGACTTCATCATTAAGTATGAGGGGCAAATGTGTCCAATTGAAGTCAAATCATCTCATCATAAACTTTCTCGCTCTTTCACAAATTTTGTTCAAAGTGTAAAACCAAAACTTTCAGTTAGACTTTCAAATAAGAACATTGGTTTTGATGAACATCATCATACCTTTTATATTCCTCACTACTTATTTGAATTATTCTTGCTTCAAGAAAAACCACTCCTTTAATGCACCATCTACGATGGTGTTTTCTTATCTTTCATTTTTAATCAAAAGTGATATGATGAAGATAATAACATAGGGGATCACATCATGAAAAAGAACTATCGTGGATTAGACGTTTTGCGTGGAATCGGTATTTTTGTCTTACTTGTGATGCATACTGCATTTTACTATTTCAACGGTCTGTTTGAACTGGATTTAGACAATCCACCCCTCATCGTCACACTCATTGGACTCATGCTTATGTTTGCAGGAGTGTTCGCTATGATTAGTGGTTTGGTTCATACTCACCAACATATGCGTAAGATTAAAGAAAAACAACTTCCTTTCAAAACAACCATGAAACACAATGTTCGTAGTGGTGTCTTCATCCTTATCATTGCCTATTTATACTTTATATTAACCGGCCCAGGACTTGCGCACATGAGTGAGAAGTTTATGAGTCATAGTATTCTAGTGGAACTTTTGTCTTCCGGACAACTCATAGGTATAACATTAGAAAGAGTACTATATGTGGATAGTCTTGTGATGATTGGCATGAATATCTTACTCTTAGGCTTGTTCTTTCGCTTTCAGCAAACATCAATCAAAGCACAATCTTCAAACTTCTTTCTTGTGAGTGCTTTAGTGTTCTTCATCTTATCCCTCATTCGTATTCCTTTATATACGATGTATCTTGATGCCATAGATGCATCAAATTGGCCAGTGATCTTATCATTAAACTGGTTAGTGAATAAGAATAATCCTATCTTCCCGTATTTATCCTTCGCCTTATTTGGGGCATGGATAGCCACATTATTAGTGACCTTTGACTTTAAAGGAGTGGTTAAGCAAGTCCTTCCTCTTGGTTTACTTTTGTTTGTCTTAGGAGTTGCTTTATACATCCTACTTCCTGATACGATGCTTCAACGCTCCATTGATCCAGTATGGTTTGCCCTCATGATGGCCCAAAATGGATTATTTATGCTCTTTATTCTTTTGGTTTTAAAAGTGTACGACTATGGTAAGCATAAAGAATTAAATCCTATTTCATCTTTCTTTAAACGCTTTGGAGTCGCAGGGTTATCCATCTTCTTTATTGAGAGTGTTGTTAGTGCCGCTGTGTATTCACTACTAAGAATGATTAACCCAAATATTAGCCTAGATATTCCTGGAGCTTTACTCTTTGGTCTTACACTTGCACTCATTTGGGGAGTCTTTTTGATGGTTTGGGAAAAGAGTGGCTACAAGTATGGGATTGAATACTTCTATACTCGATTCTTACGTCCTAGTGGGGGTAGTGAAAAAGAAGATAAACTTTTGGAGAAACTGCTATGAGTGGACTATTTGATTATATAAAACTTGTGATTCATCGCAAAGGTGACTCACTTCAAGATATTCAAAAATATCAATTGAAACAACTTCAATCTCTTCTTGAATACTCACAAAAACATTCTCCTTTTTATAAGCACACTTTAAAGGATGTCACATTATCTTCACTAGAGGATATGAAAAAACTTCCTATCATTAATAAAAGTATCATGATGGAACACTTTGATGATGTAAACACCGTAGGACTTCGTAAAGATGATGTTATGCATTATGCGGTTGAAAAAGAACTAAAACAAGATTATCTAGGTTATTATCTTAATGAATATGTAATTGGTCTTTCCAGTGGAACTAGCGGGAATAAAGGAATATACATTACTCCTAAATCACTGACGCGAAAACTTCCTTATGTGTTTTTAGCACGCAGTGGAATTCCTTTAAAATATCTTCCATTTAAAATCCTGTTTATGCTTCGTGTGTTCTCGCAAGGTTTTAATGATATTAACTCCCCTATTATTTCACTCAAATACCTTTCCACCATGACTCCTACTACAGAAGTAATTGAACACATTAATAAACTTAAAATCAATATTCTTATGGCACCGCCTAGTTTATGTCGTTACCTATTACCGCATGCCCATTGGATTAAAAAGCCATTAAAGATGATTGTGACGTATGCGGAAGTCTTAGAGAAGGAAGAGAAAGAAAGACTTCAAGATATTTTTGAATGTAAAGTCATCGAGATCTATCAAGCCAGTGAAGGTCAATTTGCCTCGGCGTGTCATTTAGGCAATTTACATATTAATGAAGATTTAGTTTATGTGGAACTTCTTGATGAAAACTATCAAGATATAACCAAACCACATGTAGTTGCGAAACATATGATTGCTACGAACTTAGTGAACTTAGCCCAGCCTTTGATTCGTTATGAAATGAATGACCTCATTGTCTTAGATGATCCTTGTCCTTGTGGAAGTCATTTCAGAACGATTAAGAATGTCTTAGGAAGACATGATGATGTATTAAGCTTCATCAGAAAAGATGGCTTGGTTCAAACTATCTTTCCAGACTTAATGAGTCGCTGGATTATCACAACATCTGAAAACATCCGAGAATATCAAGTCACTCAAAACAAGGATCAATCCATAAAGATTACCATCGATCCTCTCCTATATCATGACTTAGAAGATTTAAGACACCAACTTATTCAACGATTAACACAAGAATGTGAAGCGTATGATATAACTTTAAATGTTGAGGTCGTGTTTGAATCGATATCACTACCTATTGATAAGTCTAAGTATAAACGATTTATTGTTAAGAATTAATGACAACAGTAAAATCACTTTGATGTCATTCTAAGTGATTTTTTAGATTTATGAATTTTGATAAGTGCGTTCCACATATCTTTGATAAAATATTCAATTTCATCTTGTGGATCAAAAAGAACATGAATAACCATAGGATTTTCTTCAAGTTGCTTGTGTTTGGAAATAAGTGCGTCGACACAACCGTCTACTTGAAGAACATAGATTAAATGCTTTGTCAGTGGTTTGCTAGATTCAAACATTCCTTTTGACTGCATTTCAATAAACTCACAACATGTCATAGAAACAAGATAAAACTCATCATTTGATTGAGAATTCTTACAATGATATCCTTGTTGTTTTCCATTCACCCATTTTGCATACGAAAAGCCAAAATTATTGATCTGTTTTAACACAACATATATCATATAATACCTCCAAACTTGCTTTGAGTTTTTATTCCTTAAAAAACCTATACGCCTCGTAGAATCGTTGTGATGCAGTTATGATGATCATAGCTGAGAATATTAATGCAATGATATCAATATATTGAGGCAAAAATGCCATAATTGAAAACATAATAAATCCTTCGGTTCGCTCGGCTAACCCCGCTTGATAGTAAAATGTCTTCTCGCTTACTTTATCTGATGCAGCACCGACTGTTAGAAATATTGTCATGCTTACAATAATCGAACAGGCTAAGAGAACAAAGGCCATCACATTGGTCGAATACTTCAAGGCAAATACTAATAAAAGCGATATTTCCACAAGTCGATCAAATGTAATATCCATGATGGTTCCGAAAGGTGAGGATGTTTTTGTCTTTCTCGCAACTGTTCCATCCACAGCATCAAGAAAACCTGAAAACCATAATGTGGCAATCGCTATGATGGTTGGAATATTGAAGTAGATCATGATTGCAGGAATTAACCCTATGATAAATGCAATCAAAGTCACTTGGTTTGCGGAAATGTTTCTTTTAATGAAGAAATTTGCTGAATTATCAAAGATAGGTTGAATCATCTTTCGCGCTTTACTATCTAACATATCAATACCTCCATTATAGTGTCATTTAAAATAGACTGCTTGATCAAACATAAGTTTTATATTAACTTCATCATCAATTTGATAATCTTTATGAGTAAAACTAGAGACTACTAAACTCAACTTTTGCACCTTAATGGTATATACAATCTTATCTCCCGAATAAACTCTCTTCACAACAACTCCTTTAATGCCTTCACTATGATTTGGAACAAGTATGATTTCTTCAGGTCTAAACATGAAGGTAATTTCTTCGTGGTTTGGTAAGGTAGTATCAAAGATTCCAATCTCAGTTCTCAATTTACCATTCACTATGTTTCCTTGCATATAATTTCTTACCCCAAAGAAATCCGCAACTTCTTTGGAACCAGGTTTTTCATAGATACGGTGAGGTGTGTCATATTGCTTGATTTCTCCATTAATAAGTAATGCAACCTTATCCGCAATTGAGAGTGCCTCTTCTTGATCATGAGTGACCATCAGTATCGTGATTTTTAGAGTTTGCTGAAGATTTCTCACAAACTCCTGCATGTTCTTTCTTAATACGATATCCAGTTTTGAAAATGGTTCATCAAGAAGTAATACTTCAACCCCAATCGCTAAAGCTCGCGCAATAGCAACTCGTTGCATTTGTCCACCAGAAAGTTCATTTGGATATTTATTCTCATGACCGTTAAGTTCTAACAACCTTACTAATTCTTCTACTTTCTGTTGGATTTCATTCTTATTAACTCTTCTCATTTTTAAACCAAATGCGATGTTATCTTTAACATTCATGTGAGGAAATAAGAGCAAATTTTGATCCACAAGTACTGCATTTCTTTTATCAATCGAAACATGATTCATGAGTTTATCATAAAAGAAAATATCTCCATGATCGAAACTTACAAGCCCAGCGATCCCATGTAGAAGTGTAGTCTTTCCTGAACCACTTGGACCGAGTAAAACCGTAAATTTTCCTTCTTCAATGATCATATTAATGTTGTTTAGCACACTTTTTTGATCATATGATTTTCTTATGTTTTTTAAAGTTATTCTTGCCATAACAGGTCCTTCTGACTAAACATAGTATTGACTACTTTTCTCAAAAAAGTTGCCCACTATCTTTTCACTCACAAACAGTACGATAATTATTGAAAAGATAAACCCAATACTAAGCGCAGATGCCATAGTTCGATCTCCAGCCTCTACAAACGGAAACAGAAACATTGCAAATGTAACGACTCTTCCACCACCGATTAAAAAAGTAATAAAATACTGACTAAAAGAAGCTATATAGATAATACTCCCTGCAATAATTAAACCTGGAGTAATCATAGGTAATGTAACATATCTCATCACTTGAAGTGAAGAGGCTCCTAAAGTTCTTGCTTGAGATTCAATACGATTGCCATTGAGTTCAAACACATTTAATAAGATTTTCACTCCATATGGAATACCTGGAATCACATGAATCAGTACAACTCCTAAAAAAGTATTCGCAAGTCCAAACTGTATAAACCTTAAATGAACTCCCATACTTACTGTCAACATAGGCACAATAAGCGGCAACAAAATCAATATTTTAATGATTGATTTTCCTTTGAAGTTATAGAATGCTAAAGCACGTGCTGCAGGGATACTGATAATCAAAGTTAACACCGTAACCACAGAAGATAACATAATACTACTAAGCATTATCTTAAATGCTCTTGTGGTAGGATCAATAAGATATGAAAAAGCTCTTAGAGTAAATGCTTGTGGTAATAAATTTGGCCATGGCCATGATGCTGCAACACTCCAACCAACCATAATTACAAATGGAAAAAGAAGGACTATAAAGATTAACATAGTGAACCCTGTTTTTACTTTCATACGAGTACCTCCTCCTTTGTGTTATGTGTTAAACTTCTTAATAAACTGAAACGTTAAGACATAAAGTGCAACCGTGATAAAAGAAAACAATGCAATAAACATATTGATAACCATAGCATAGGGTCTATCTGCTAAGTTGACACTGTTATAGTATATATATGACATGATCGGTAATGTAGAAGGTGATGAAGGTCCTAATAGATGAGGGATTTCAAATGCTCCAAAAGAAAATGCAAATAGAATGATAAATCCAGAAGCTACTGTAGGTAGAATTAGTGGCAACAAAACATACCAAAACACCTGAAAACGATTTGCACCTAAGTTTGCCGCAATCTTTGAATATTTATCATTTAAGCTTCGTAGAATATCGCACGTTACTAAGGTGATAAATGGTAAGCCTTTCCAAACATAAGCCATAATGATTCCAATACCTTGGCGATCAAAAACTAATGGAGAGAAGTCAGTCATGTTTTCAATAAAACCAAACTGAAACATAAGGCGAGCTACCCAACCACTTTGAGTTAGTAAGATAAAGATTAAAAGAGCGGCTATTGTATGAGGTACAATGATTGGTGCCTTATACAAATTAGTGAGCCGCCCCGGCTTTTTCTTTCGATTAAAAATTATTAGGTACGAAAGCAATAAACCCAATATCACTGCAATCAAAGATGAAATGAGTGAGGTATAAAAACTAAATCCAAATGATCTTAGAAAATCGGGACTATGGAGGATTTCTTTATAATATTTAAATGTGAACGTATTAAGCCCAATCTCAGGAAAGTACCCTAGACTAATAAACAACCCAGAGGCAATTCCAGAGACAAAAATGCCTAGTATAAAAAACATAACAGGCATTAATAAGATATAAGGCTTAAATTTCACACGATGTTTAGTCATTACCCAGAACAAATTCTCTCCATAAACTTTCAATAATTGGTACTAATTCGGCACGCATTTCTGGTACTCGGTGTTGAAGCAAAATGTCTTGGGGAATTACACCTTCTCCTAGCTTAATTGCATTGAATGCTTGACGTTGAGCTGCGGTTAATCGATTAGGGTCTGTCACTGGTAGGTCACCCCACACAATCGGATCATATTTTGTCACTTGAACTTCTGGAGATAATATATGATTAATAACCACTAGAGCTGCGGCTTTGTTAGGAGCATTGAATGGAACAGCTAAGAAGTGAGTATTTCCAATGGTTCCTTTATCAAACAAAAATGATTTAGAGGAACTTGGGAAAGATCCTTCTTCTATTTTCTTCGCAATATGAAATGGTGTATAGTTCATAGTCATAATGACCTCACCATCCGCAAACATATTATCAAGTAAAGCAATCGTTGAAGGATACGTTTCTCCTTGTCGCCATAGGTATGGTTTTAGTGAAACTAAGTAATCCAGAGCAGGTTGAATAGCTGATTTCACTTTTTCTCGATCTGCTTCGAGTCCTATAAATACTTCATAACCCACAATATCATAGATTATGTTCCGAATGAATGCACTTCCTGTGAAGTCACTCAAATCTGGATAAGTGATTTTCCCAGGAAATTGCTCTACTAAGGATTTTAATCTAAGGTGACAAGTTGGAAATGTTTGAATGAGTTCACCATTTCCAATGAAGACCATTTGAGCTTTACCATACGGAGCTGAGTAGCCTTCTACAGGATGTCCAAAGTCATAGTTTACATCTGGTGAATTCATATCAATGTATGTATTAAAGTTTGGTAGTTTAGTTGTGAATGGTCCATAAAGCAAATCTTGATTTTTTGCATTAAAGAAGTTCTCTCCATTTATCCAAACAATATCTATAGTTCCTAATGCATTAAGTTGTTTTTCACTTAGTAGTTTCGGTAGATACTGGTTAGGAAGCATTGGAACGCGCTCTAATGTGATATTATACCGCTCCTTCAAAACGTTTGCTACGGTAATATCTAACCAACGATTGATGTTTTCATCTCCACCCCAACCATAAAAAGTAACCTTTGTTCCTGATGCAAGGTTAACAATTTCATCCCAAGACAGTTCTTCTAATGTTTCATTCTTACTTTGTGATGCACATCCTGACATGAGAAGTGTTGAAATCAACACAAGACATACACTAAACTTGATTATTTTTTTCATATGAACCTCTTTTTGAACTAATTTTTCAATGCTTCAATGTCAATTCCTTTTCTTTTTGCGAAGAACTTTGGAATTTGAGATACTCCAAATAGAATTATTCCCGCAATTAAGAGTTGAACAAACAACATTGGAGTAACACCGTTTTGCGCAATTTCACCTGCCATGTAGGCATAAATGAATGCACCAGGAGCCATGGTAATGAGTGAAACAATCGCAAATGTAGGCAAATTGATATTGGTTACACCATAAGCATAGTTTTGAATGTTATATGGGAAAATTGGAACCAAACGGGTTAAGATCAAGAAATCTTTGCCATTCTTAGCCACTCCATCTTCAATCTTTTTAAAGATTGCATTATTTCCAAACTTTTGAACAATAAAATCACGAGCAATATAGCGAGAAACAAGGAATGCAGCAGACGCTCCAATGGTTGCACCAATTAATGCAAGTATGCCACCCATGATTGGACCAAATACAATTCCACCACTGATTGTAATGACACTAGCAGGAAGTGAAAACACCGCTGAAACGATATAGACTAATACATAAATTAGATAACCTAATGCGCCTGCTTCTGTAATCATTGCTTGAAATTCTTCATAACTACTCAAAGTATTCATTAATCCTGATGCATAAACACCATAAAATAATAAAGCTAATACACCGATAATTATTAAGGTTTTTAGATTCTTGTTCATTTTTTTCTCCATTTTTATCTCAAAGTTTTTGCGATCCCACGTTTAGACTTATAACGATTCATCCAAGCTTTTAAAGGAGAAGATAACACATCCTCGGGAGCTTGTGCATCTGCATAAACAACGGGTCCCCATACTAAATCTAAAATATGCCATGATTTTGCGCCACCTTTAAGAATAGATGAACGACATGCAGAACAATATACCACAACATAGTCACTTTCGAGTGTTTCAACACGTTTCTTCATGACCTTGTCAGCGACTTCAGGATTAGCTGGTACAACCATGCCCCCAAATCCACAACAACGTGTTTTTTCTCTTGAATATTTTGATTCAATAACTTTATAACCAAGCTCATTCAAAATCCAACGAATCCCATCATGTAGACCCAGTAAATGACGAGTAGAACATGAATCATGAATCGTAAATACCACATCACTACCCTTCGCTTTTCCACGTAATTCTTCAGGTAGTCCAATCAATGGGAAAATCTCCCATAATGAATGTGTTGGTGTTGGACTAGCTTCATCAAACGTTAGTTTACAACTCTGACATGCCACAATCATTTCGTCAATATTGACATCGTCCATATCTTTTTGTAGATCCGCAAATCGTTGTTTAAATAGATCATACTGTCCTACAGCCTTGGTTGGTTTTCCACAACATTTCTGTACTGCAGAAAAGTTTGGAAAAACCGAGTTTAGATAAGCCGTGGTTTTTGTAACCGCTTCTGGACTGTACGAAGGCAAACTACATCCAGGCATAAACCCATATCGTTTGTTCTTATCAATATTAATACTCATTTTTTCTTACCTCCACGAACTTTAATGGTGAATAACTTGGAGAAGCCAAGAATTTGATGCATCTTGATAGCTGCATGTCCTTTCATTGGAGATTCACCATGATTTGCTTTAACAAAGTCTTTTCTTGCTCCAATGAAGATTTCTTTCATCGGTAGTTGTAATGGGCATACAATGGTACAGTTATCACACGCATTACATGAGTAAGCTAAGAGTGGTTCCATCTTGCCATCTGTAGACAATGGTCTAAGAATATCTTTTGGACATGATCCAAAATCATTCATCATAATACATTCTTTCATACAAAGCTTGCATTCACACTCTAAGCAACGAGAAGCTTCTAGTATCGCTTGTTCTTCTGTAAACCCTAAGTCTGATTGTTTAAAGTCTTTTTTACGCTCTTGTGCTGGTCTGACATTAGTATGTAGACGTTGTCTGTCTTCAGTCCCTTCTGGTAAAGGAATGTCAAGATTTGTTTTATATGACCATTCTTTTTCAAAATCACGATCAAGTCTTAAATCTTTTCCATTAAGGAATAAATTGATACTTTTAGCAGCTTTACGTCCAAGTGCCATTGCTTCAACTACAATCACTCCTCCAGCGGCATCTCCAGCAACAAATACTTTTTTATTCTCTGTTGACATTGTATCTTTATCAACCACAAATCGACCACCACGTGTTTGAGAGATGGCGCCATTTGTAACATCTTCAACAAGTTGACCTGTAGCCATAATGACTGTATCAACTTCAATCATGCGTGGTTCACCTTCATATTGTGGGTTGAATCTACCTTCAGAATCCATGATAGATTTTACTTTTTGGATTTTAATCCCGAACACTTTTCCTTCTGATTCAATGATTTCAACAGGACCCCATCCAGCGTTGAATATCACGCCTTCCTCTAATGATTCATGAATCTCTTCTTGTGAAGCAGGCAAATTATCGAAATCTTCCAGTGAACATTGATACACTTCTTGTGCGCCAATTCTCCAAGAAGAACGAGCACAGTCCATGGCTACATCCCCACCTCCAATGACCATGATGCGAGCTCCAGCTCTTGGAAATTGACGTGTTAAACTGATTTCTTTCAAGTATTCTGTTGCGGGGAAAACACCATTAGCTTTACTTCCAGGAATTGGAATGATATTTCCTTTATGAGCTCCATTAGCAAGTAAGACAGCATCATAATTATCTGTGAGAACACTAAACGCAATGTCTTTCCCAATCTCAACACCTAGTTTAATCTCAACACCTAGTTTTGTCAGATAGTTGTATTCAAAATCAATAATCTCTCGAGGTAAACGATACTCTGGAATGCCAATTCTCATCATTCCACCAACAACATTAAGTTTATCGAAAATAGTCACTGAATGACCTTGTTTTCGTAAATCAATTGCAGCTTGAGCGCCAGCAGGTCCAGCACCGATAATAGCAACCTTCTTACCAGTTGAAACACCTGTAGATATATCCCAAATGGATTCATCATCAGCTTGTTCTGCTGCAAAACGCTTTAAAGCTGCAATTGCGATAGGCTGATTAAACTCTACGGCTCTTCTACAATCTAGTTCACATGGATGAGCACAAATGCGACCTAATGTATTGGGTAGAAACAATTTATCTCGAATGACTTTGATAGCTTCATCATATTTCTTTTCTCCAATAAGTTTGACGTATGTTTTCACATCTGTACTCATGGGACATCTACTTTGACAATAAGGATCCGCAAGACCCATACATTCATTTATTATTTTGTCTGCTTTTTTAATAATACCATCACTAAATACGACTTTATCCATGGTTTTAGTACTCCCTTTGAAATGTGATCATGACCCACAATGATACTATAAATAAGTGGTAAACGACTTTTCTAGTCTATAGTATTAGACCAAAATAGCCGTTTTTATCATGTTAGTAGTGTTTAAGTGTAAAATTAACGATTGCCATTCTCGACAACTGCTTTAGGATTGTTTTGAGTATAATGCATATAACTCCATTCAATCCAAGAACCATCATAATTCTTAACATTGTCAATACCTAGTACTTGAGTTAGAACAAGTAAAGTGTGTGCACTTCTAACTCCAGATTGGCAATAAGTGATTACATTTTTACCTTTTAAACTGCCATAGATTGCATCTAATTCAGCACGTGATTTAAGAGTTGTATCTTCGCGAACTGATTGAGTCCAGTTAATCCAAGTTGCACCAGGAATTTTTCCAGGACCTGCTGCTCCAGCTAAAGTAGTTTCACCTTTTTCTTCATTTGTGGCACGTGTATCAAGAATAATAGTGTTAGAATCAGCTAATGCCGCTACAACATCATCAAATGTTGCTAAAGCTGTAGTTTTAGGATTTGGAGCCTTATAGTTTGTTGCTTCAACGGTTGGATTTGCACTTCCTGTTGCGTAACCTGCACCAATCCAAGCATTTAATCCCCCATCTAAGTAACGAACATCTTTATGACCTAAAAGTTTAATTTGCCACCATAATCTTGCAGCATCATGATGATCATTAGAAGCATAAACAACGATAGTTGTGTCTTGCTTAACTCCGTAACGAGATAAGATCGCTTCCATTTCTTCAACTGTGTTAGCCATACCACCATAATTGTAAACACCTTCAGCAGCTGAGTAGTCACCTCTCCACATAGTGAATGAACCTGAAATTGGAGAATCACCACGCGCTGGGTTAAGAGCACCAATGACAACGACACCTTTATCATTTTCCATCAAATCTAATAGTTGTAAAGGAGTAATGAAAGCATCTGGATTAGCATATTCTGCAATCTTTAAACCTTGTTCAGTGGAATCAACGATTACTTTACGTGTTCCAAAGAAATGATTATATCCAAAATATCCTCCTACACCAACTACCATCAATAAAACAACGACTACAATCATCAACTTCTTGTTTTTCATGCAAACCTCCCGTATATTGCTTGCTTGTTAATTTATTAACAAGTAAATTCTAAACGAAAGTGCTTACACATGTCAACCCATTAATTAACATTTTCACATATAATGTGAATATATCACATATAACGTGTATTTTTTCACAAGTAAACATGAAAAACACTATTAGTCTTTTAGATTTTTCTTCACTTTTATCGAAGTATTGTACAATTTTGTAACACAAAAACATGATTACTCATGCTAATCATTTTGCTTATTTGTTCCAACTTATTAACTACTATTGGATAAGCCTCAATTTTATCAACAAAACTAGCCTTCCCCATTTTCTCAAACACTTCAGAATATGTTGGATAAGAATAAATCACACGTGATAACTTATCGTATTTTATACCAAAAGTTTTAACTAAACCATTTCTGATATTAGTTCTCCTGCACATTCTGAAAGGATAGTACAACCTAGTATTCTATTTTGTTTATTCAAAATAACTTTGATCATTACGATTTCTTGATTCTTTGTTTTTTGACAATCAAGTTGTCCTAAATCATAGTGTTGCACTTTGATGGTTTGGCCTTACTTTTTAATCGCTTCATTTTAAGTCAAACCTAGAGATGCAAGCTCTAGACTTGTAAAATTACACCATTCAGCTTTTGTATAGTCAACTCTTTTCTTCCATGGAAGAAATGCATTTTGAACTGCTGTGATGCCTTGTTCATTCGCAAAGTTAGATAAAAGGTATAGCCCTAGAACATCACCAACCGCATAAATGTTTTTTACTGAAGTTTCTGAAGCGTGATTAACTTCAATACCTTTTTTATTATACTTAATGTTAACAGCATCAAGATTCAAGTGATTAACATTTGGAATTCTACCAAGTGCTAAAAATAATCTTTCTGCCTCAATCTCATTTTGACCATGTTGATTTTCAAATAAAACATGCACTCCAATCTGACTGCTATTAACCTTGACAACTTTAGAACGAGCTATTTGTTAAGTATTCAATATCTAGTAAACCTGAAATTAAAGGAATTAGTGGCGAAGAACCCGTACAAATGAAAATTTTCTTCCCAGTTATAAGCTCACCATTAACTTCAACTACATTCTTGCTTTTAAAACGTACTTCTCCATTCATGAAATCTATACCAGTTTGTGATAGGACGTCTACACTTTCATGAGATGAAACCTTTGAAATAACCTTTTGAACATATTCCATCACTTCCGTGGTGTTATAGTCAAAATCCACATATTTCTTCACATTATGAATTTCACTTGCCTTATGAATAAATGCCTTGCTCGTAATACATCCAGACCATGTGCATTCACCTCCAGGCTTATGTTTATCGATCATCAGGACAGATTTGCCATTCCTTTTGCGGAAAATGCAACACTAAAACCTGCTGCACTTGCTCCAATAATCAACACATCACTATATCTCATAGGTTTCTCCTAAGTTTAATCTTATTTCAATACAATCATTCTTTGATCAATATGTCATTACATTAATGAAAGATTCTTAAATTAAAATAACATTAAGTATTAAACTATTATCATTTACATTATTATGAGTTATGGTGAATAAGATATCATAAAACAAGAAGAGAGTGATGCTCTCTTCTTGTTTTTTATTGCATAATTATCGATTTAATACTAGTAATGTGATTGAGACTTTAGTTCCGATATTTTGTCGACTAATAATTTGAATACTTCCATGATGTTTCTCCACAATCCACTTTGCAATGGATAATCCAAGTCCTGCCCCTTTGGTTTTCACCACCCGTGCTTGTTCATCACGATAGAAGCGATCAAATACTTTATCAATACTTTGAGGACTTATACCTATTCCCTCATCCGCAATCGAAATGACTATTTCTTGATTTTGTTGGTGTGCGCGCATAAAGATGGTGGCATCTTTAACGGAATACTTTAATGCATTATCCATGATGATTCGTATCGCTTGTTTTAAAAGCTGACGATCCGCAACACACGTTAGTGATTCATCACAAGATATCTTTATATGTTGTTCATCATGAATCATGCCTGTTTCTTTAATGATTTCTTCAAAGAGCATTTTGAGATGGACTTGCTCTAACATGAGTTGAATGTTATCACTATCACCACGAGCTAAGAATAGAAGATTTTCAACTAACGTCTTCATGTTCTCAGTTTCATCTTTAATCGCATCAATGGATTCTTGTAAAGTAGCGGGATCATTTTTACCCCAACGATCAAGTAAGTTCACATATCCTTGAATTACTGAGATTGGAGTCCGTAGTTCATGTGATGCATTCGATACAAATTCGGTTTGTAAGATTACAGCTTGATTGATGCGTATAAGCATTTCATTAATGGTGTCAGTAAGAACAGCTAATTCCTGAGATTTCGCATCGATTTGAATTGGATGATCGAGTTTGTAAGCATCAATCTTTTCAATGGCTTTGGTGATTGAGTTGAGTTGATCCATATCCACACTTACAGCCAATTGAGCAATATCTTTCTTAAGAACTTTAGTCGTGGAAGAAAGTGATTGAAGTGGATTAAGTTGACGATGGATTCGAACAGATTGCTTAATTGTACTTGAGATTAAAAGTAAAAACTGAACCATAATGAACCCTAAGAAAATCACAATATAGCGAGGCATTCGTGATTCAAGAAGGATTGTTGCAGAGAGGGGTTGATTACCTTCAATCCATTGAATTCTATAAACCCACTGATTGTATGAATGAGGATTCGATAATCTAAAACTTGAAGTGACTCCAAAGCTTCGATAAGTGGCATCCCTCATCGCCGAACCTGTAAAGATAAAATTCATGACTTGAGTTTCCCTCACAATATTAACCTTTTCAAAAGTTATATTTTGATCATAATCCACAGGGAATACCCAAACATCATTGTTTACTATGATGTATTGACGTAATTGATGAACTTGTTCTTCAACTTCACTAATTAAACCATAGGTTAATAATGAAACAATGATAATATTCAAAACAAAAAACAAAGAAATTAAAGAAAAGAAATAAGACAGTGTCAAGGAGCGTGCGATTTGACTTGACTGCTTACTTAGTTTATTCTGACTCATCTTTAATAATGTATCCTATTCCACGGATGGTATGAATGAACTTGACTTGATAAGGTTCTTCAATCTTGGATCGAATGTATCGCACATACACATCCACCGCATTGGTAGATCCATCAAACTCATAACCCCAAATCTTTTCTAGCAGTACTTCTCGAGTTAAAACTTTGTTTTTATTGATGAGTAAAAGATGAAGTAATTCAAATTCTTTCTTGGTGAGTTCAACCTTTTCCCCATTCACAAAACAATCATGAGTATCCACATCAAGTGTTAAAGATTTAAATGATAAGATTGAAGGCTTCGCATGCTTTCTTAGGACATTACGACAACGTGCTAGAAGTTCCTCTATCGCAAATGGTTTGGTAATATAATCATCCGCCCCATTATCTAAACCAGACACCTTATCCATCACACTATCTCTTGCGGTCAACATAATAATCGGTACTGAGGAATTAAATCGAATACGTCGAAGAACTTCAATACCATTAATGGAAGGAAGCATGATGTCCAGCAACACGACATCAAAGGTTTGAGCTCTAAAGAGCTCTAACCCTTCTCTTCCATCATGTGCAACTGAAACATCATAACCTTCATGAGTGAGTTCTAGTTGGACAAATCGCGCAATTTGAGGTTCATCCTCAATGAGTAATATTCGTTTCATGATTGTTCATCTTTCTTAAATTCTTTAGAAATAGATTCCACACTTTCCTTCACAATCGCACCAGCTTTAAGTGTCGCATCTGACACAATATCCATGGAACGGTTTACTTTATTATCAGTAAAGTTTGGTCCCGCAAAGCGATAGCGATATCCAAAGAATAATCCAATGATCATGAGTGGAAATACTACCCATACAGCCGCAAGAATAAGCAGAACCACAAAGATAGTGAGTGGAATCGCAATCACATCTTTATCTGATTTGTATACGACAAAATCATTAATGTTTCCTAAATGAAGGACATGTTTTAACCAATCCACAAATCGAGACAAAGTGTCATCATTTTTACTTTGGGTTTTTTCTTCTTGGCTGGTCTCTTGGAAAGTTGAAGATGATCTTTGTGTTTGTTCACTTGAGTTCACCTTGCCTTCTTTTTCTAAGAGTAAAACTGCTTCTAGCATATCGCCATCAGTTTTTTCTAATGCTTCTTTAGCATCCTTAAATGATACTCCTGCAGCTAATCTTAATTTTTCTACTTGTTCATAGGTCGCCATGATAATTCTCCTTTGATGTTTGATTGAATTATAGCTGCTCATCATTAAAGCACTCTTCAACAAACATTAAAATTTGATTAAAAATACACCATTTAAAAGATAGAAATGATGGTCTTATTTAAACTCAATGGGTTTCAACTAAGTCAATAATCCACTGTTTAATCTCATCATTACCCAAAGTAACAAATTCTTGACCAATACGAGCTGATTGATAGTAATCAGCTTTTTTACTAGCATCACTATGATAAGTAAAGTCACTGTTTTGAAGAACTTTAGGAAGTTTCCATTGTGATCTAGAATATCCTTCTTTAGTAAGAACTAATTCACTAGAGTATTTAAATGTCCCATACCCTGGAAGATTTGTATTAAATAATGTTTTTGAAGGCAGATACAAAGCATTATTCTTCTCATTTAAAAACTTATCTTGCGCATGAGGATGCCAATAGAATTGTTTGATGTCTTCCGGTTTAGTTAATATCTCACCAATCTGCATATATCCATAAATAATATGTTGGTCTTGACTTTCACTTAAATATTTTACTTTCCCATCAATAATTTCGGTTTGTCTAAACCAACCAAAGAAGAGAAAGATATCTCCCTTTGAACTAGTAAACTAAAAGTAGACATTCAATAAAAAAGGATGTTTACTTTTTTTATAGGAGGAACACTATGGGACGTCCAAAAGGTGGAAAGAATAAGCAGTATAGTTTTGAATATAAGTTGCGGATTGTGAATGAATATGTGAATGATCATGAATCATATTCAACTCTTGTAAGTAAATATAGAATCGTTTTTTCAGTGATTCATCGTTGGGTCAGGATTTATTTGGACAAAGGTGAAGAAGGATTAAAAGGAATACATCAACGTAAAGGTAATCCTTACGCGGCTTTACACACGAGTCGAAAATTAAGCGAGATTGAACGACTTAGGTTAGAACTGATGAAGAAAGACAT
>JAGXSD010000020.1 GCA_018333955.1 Erysipelotrichia bacterium | reverse complement strand
CCAATGCGAGTTGAATAACTTCGTTCATAATACCCATTTCTTGATGAGTTGCGATGTTCTTCTCGAGAATAGGTATCGACTTGGATATAATCATCGCGTTCTTTTTCCATCAGTTGGTTGAAAATCGTCGTTAACATTTGTTTCGCAAGAGAATTTGCACCACTATTTGAAATGATGTCTTGAATCTGTTCCATATTTAAATTAAGATTGATTTGGGTCATAGAATTTGTCCTTATGTGGTGTCGTTACTAACATAATAGCAGACTTCTATGGCCTTTTTACTTTTACACAATTATACGGACTCTATCTAATAATCTTTGGTTACTATTTCTTGTTTATCAATATAGAGAAAATTAAACATATTCTATGTAATAATGTAAATGATGATATGATTGAATTACAAACTAAGAAATCACATTCTTAAAAGGGAGATTCTATGGGAGTAAAGAGTAAACTATTTAAGAAAGCTGCTGAGATAATGATGCCAGAAGCTATTGAAATTGGGATGAAACTTGGGAATGATATTTATGAACAACAAAAATCTTTAATTAAAGTTCCTGATTTAAAGGATGTTTTGCTTGAAGAAGCATTACGTGTTTTAAAAGATGAACTTAAACTAGTTCCAACGGTTGCGATTGCTAGACCCAACATATCTTACGTTGAAGGAAGTGAATTTGAGGTTGTGTTAGCTGAACCTCGATTTGGTACCAAAGTTAAACCTGGAACAACCATAAAAGTATACTATCTAACCAATGAGGTTATTGAGAAAAGCAAGAAAATGTTAAGTAGTGTCATCTATGAGTTCAAAGCACCTAAGGTGATTGGACTGAACATCTATGAAGCAAGAACTGAACTTGAAAGTTTAGGGTTAAGAATATATGAGAAAATTGAACAACCTAATATCCATTTTGTGAAAAAAGAAGATGGACAAGTTACAAGATTAACATATCCAAATGGATCAAGAGTTGGTTCAAAGCTAAAAACAGGAGCTCGAATTCTAGTCTACTACGTTAATGATGAAATCATTACACAGAGTCGATTAATACTAAGTGAAAAAGAAAAGAATAAGAAAGAAATGCTTGGTAAAATAAATAAAGTGACTTCCAATGTTGCGAAGGGAATAAGCGAAAACACAGCAAATGCAAAGAAAAGCATTTCTTCAAAAATTGGAAAAACTTTAGGAAAGAAAAAGAAAAAATCTGAAGAATCTAAGTAAAGACAACCAAACTATGGTTGTCTTTTCTCTCTATTAGTTGTAATAAGTATAGAAGTGAGATTATTCCTCACTCATCAATATGTCCCTAAATTCTTTAAGCTTTAATTTTCTTTCTTCGCTTACCTCAGGATACTGAGGATTAATAGATTCTAATGTACTCACCACTATCTCTGCAATAAGTGCTCTAGCGAACCATTTTTTATCGGAAGGCACAACATACCATGGACAATCTTTAGTTGCAGTCGCATTAATCGCATCTTCATAAGCATGCATGTATTTATCCCAGTAACCACGCTCCACTATATCACCATCACTAAACTTCCAATTCTTACTTGGATCATCAATGCGTTGTAGAAATTGCTTTTTTTGTTCCTGTTTAGAGATATTAAGGAATATCTTAATAATTCTGAACCCATTCTCATGAAGATGCTTTTCATAATTTTTGATTTGTTCATAACGATCATTAAAAATATCGTCTGTAAGAACTCGCTCAGGAAGTGATGTTTTCTTATGTAAATTATGTACCTTCACCACAAGAACATCCTCATAATATGAGCGATTAAAAATAGTTATCATTCCACGTTGTGGAGCAACTTTCATTGCTCGCCATAAATAATCATGCGCAAGTTCCTCACTAGAAGGAACCTTAAAATTATGAACTGAGACCCCTGCAGGATTAACACCACTCATAACATATTTAACTGAACCATCTTTCCCGGCGGCATCCATGGCTTGAAAAATGATTAATACTCCTTCTTTCCCTTCTGCATAAAGCTTTTCTTGAAGACCTTGAAGGTCATTAATATGATTATCACGCAAATCTTCAGCTTCTGATCGTTTTTTGAAGTTCCCTTCTTGTTTAGTATTAAATTCATTAACCTTAAATGGCTTGCTTCCATCAAAACGGAAATCATTAATGTTCATGATGAACCTCCTAGTGGATGATTAATTAGTTTAATTATAGCACTAACAAGTGTTGCTTCTTTTATTAGAATAAAGATTACCTTCATCGTATACTCATTTTTTCCAAGCAATATCATTCAGTATCTCATACCATGATACAATGATGGTATAAAAGAGGATCACCTATGACACAAGATGAAGTTTTAAACTATCTCCAACAACATGTTATTCCTCATCCTTCGAAATTAATTTATCAACCTCCAAGAAAACCAACTTATGGAATTAGTTATCCTAAGCTAAAGGAAGTATCTAAGATTATTATTAGATCAAATCCAATTGAGTTTCTTGAGTCCAATAACTTTTCAATTTATGAACTAGAGATATTACAAACCTATGTTATAGGTTCTTTAAAAGATATTGATCAAGCTATTCATTACTTCAAGGAACTTTTAAAAGTTGCGAAAGAGTGGAGTGTCATTGATTCATTGTGTCAAAGACTAATAATCACCAGGAAATATCCGTTTAAAGTATTAGATTTATTGAAGACATATATGGATTCTAATGATGAGTATATTGAAAGAATGATTTGTGTAGTTGCTTTATCGCATTTGTTAAGAGATGAAAGTGTTGAAGAAGCGATTGAATTGATGACTCAACTTCATCATCCTGGATATTATGCTAAAATGGGGAAAGCATGGGCACTATGTGAAGTTATGGTTAAGTATCCTGATCAAGCGTTTCGTATATTAGAGGAAAAATCAGTAGATCCTTGGACCCATAATAAAGCAATTCAAAAGATGATTGAATCATATCGTATACCGCAAGAAACTAAAGTTAAACTTAAGACAATGAGAATCTAAAGATTAGAAATGAATATATTAAATATTGATTAAAAAATAAGGACACATTATGCAACACAAAATTAACTCATCACATCCACTACTTGATTCAGAAGGTCACCTTATTGAAGCAGGTTATGATACTCATCATTCACTAAGTTATGATCGCTCTATGATTAAGGCTTCATTTTTAAGAATAAAAGAATGGGATTATTATTTCCTAGGCAATGATGAATATGGGCTGGCATTAACCATTGCAGACAATAGTTATATGGGATTAGATGCTATTACGGTGTTTGACTTTAAAAACAGAACCTATACCACAAAAGAATTCATGCAATGGTTCACACTTGGTAATAAAAGACTACCATCATCGCCACATTATGGTGATTTAAGATATGTTTATAAAGACTATCAAATTGAAATCATTCATAAAGATGGACAACGTCTTATTGATTTAAGAATCAATCAATTTAAAGATAAGAAAGATTTAGTAGGAAGACTTATAGTTTCTAGTGAACCACAGGAAAGTATGGCCATTGCAACTCCATTTAGTACTCCAAAATACTTTTACTATAATCAAAAGATTAATTGTTTCAGAGTCGAAGGTTCATTATCACTAGGTCATAATGTCATTCGATTTCAACCTACAAATTCATTTGGTGTTCTAGATTGGGGAAGAGGAGTTTGGACTTAT
The DNA here is from genome assembly GCA_018333955.1 of Erysipelotrichia bacterium. Taxonomy (GTDB): domain Bacteria; phylum Bacillota_I; class Bacilli_A; order Erysipelotrichales; family Erysipelotrichaceae; genus UBA6182. Next base: position 35,914 of record JAGXSD010000020.1, on the reverse strand, counting down.
AAGAACACATGGTATTGGGGAAGTGCTTCGGGACTTCATCAAAATCATAGTATTGGGTTTAATATTGGATATGGATTTGGAGATACCTCAAAAGCAAGTGAGAATATGGTGATTTATCAAGGAAAGGCTCATAAACTATCACAGGTTATCTTTAACATTCCTATGAAGCATAATCAAGAAGACTATCTTCAACCTTGGACGTTCACAAGTGATGATGGACGATTTAATATGGATTTCACTCCTGTACTTGATCGCAACTCACTTACAAACTTCGGATTATTGTATTCAAATCAACACCAAGTTTTTGGTTATTTTAGTGGTTCAGTGATTCTTGATGATGGACAAATACTTCATATTGAAAAGCTATTTGGCTTTGCGGAGAAAGTAAAAAATGCTTGGTAATGATTTGTGTTGACAGAGAAATGGTTTCACTCTATAATCATCTCGTATTAGGGAGTAGCACTAGGTTAAATCCTGGCAATGGGATCGTCAACACGGCATAAGCCCGGTCCATTGATCGAAAGACACGCAAGACTTTTACACTTATGGGTGAAGAGTCTTTTATTTTACCCCACAGGAGGCTTATGAGCGCAATCTTAGCTATCATTCTATTTATCATAAATTACATCATTCTTTTCCTATTCCCTCATAAACGAGCCATCACATCCTTAAGTTTTGCCTTAGTATTTATTGTTCTAGGACTCATTCCTTTAAACCAAGTCATCGGTTCTATCCAATGGAACGCCCTTATGATGTTGGCGGGGACGATGGGGTTAGTGTCTTTACTCATTGAATCTAATATGCCTGCTTATCTTGCGGATGTACTTATAGAAAAAATGCCGAATGTGCGTTGGACCATTGTGGCTTTAAGTGTATTTGCGGGACTTATTTCAGCTTTTGTGGATAATGTGGCCACTGTTCTCATGATTGCCCCACTCGTTCTTTCTTTTTCAAAGAAAGTCAATATCTCACCAGTGGTGGGTATGATCTCCATAGCCATATTTTCAAACTTACAAGGAGCAGCAACCCTTGTCGGTGATACCACATCGATTCTACTTGGAGAATTCGCAAAGTTATCATTTTTTGATTTCTTCTTCGTTAATGGAGAGATTGGGATGTTTTGGATTATTCAATTTGGAACTCTTGGAGCAGCGTTATTATTGATTCAATTATTAAAGTCATATACGCAAGCCACTCATTCAAGTGAAACGACCACCATAAAGAGTTATATACCATCAGTATTACTTGGTCTCATGCTTGTGCTTTTAATGATTAACTCGTTTATTGAGAATTCACCATCTTATTCAAGTGGAGCAATTGTGTTAGGTTTGTTTGTGATTGGGAATATCATCATGAGTTTTAAACAGAAATCATGGACTAATTTTAAACAACACATCATTAATATTGATTACTTTACATTAGCACTTCTAACAGGACTATTTATTATGATTGGAGGGCTTAATGCGACAGGAGTGATATATGCCTTAAGCCAATGGTTCTTATCGATTGGATCTAACAATATATTCTTGATGTATAGTCTTCTCGTGTGGAGTTCGGTCATATTCTCGGCCTTTATTGATAATATTCCATATGTTGCAAGTATGCTTCCTGTGGTCAGTTTAATTGCTTCTCAAATGGCTGTCGATCCTAATCTGTTTTATTTTGGATTACTCATGGGGGCAACATTAGGTGGGAATCTATCACCATTAGGTGCTTCCGCAAATGTCACAGCATTAGGAATTTTAAGACAAAATAATGAACACGTGAAAGCCACCACATTCATGAAAATTGGAGTTCCGATCACTCTTGTGGCGGTGCTTATTGGATATATTACGATTTGGTTGATCTATAGTGTCTAAGTTAATGAGCAAATTTTGCTCATTTTTATTTTCTTTAATAATATTCTTATCTGTGAGTGGGACAATATTTACGTGGTTAATCGATTTAGTTAAATGAAAAACGAGATATTTGTTTAGATTGATAAAATGATACATAATTGCGTTGAATTATCTGATTCTTTTATCTATAATTTGGATAGATAAATTATTTTTTTGTCAATATTTTGATGTCCACAATAATCAATCATAATCATACCAGTGCCGGGGTGGGGAAGGAATGTATGAGACCATACCAAACAAAAGGACTTTCTAGGGTATACTTTGCACTTATTTTTGTAGTCTATGTGGCTGCTCTTTTTGTAGTTAATGATTCATATCAGGCGAGAGTGCAGAATCATCTACTGAATCATGGTCGCCAGTTTAATCAGTCAATCATTGATATCACTAACACGTATGAAAGCTTTGCTGGTTTCATATTTTATAGTGAAATTAGTAAATCAGAAATATCTGAAATCATGTATTTGGCTTCAATGGGTCCAAGTGAAAATCTAGATGAGTTAAGAGATGAACTTTACAATAAACTATTACCATTGTACATCACTGCGAATGCATATAATTTTAGTCAAATACATTTTCATCTTGATAATGGCGTAAGTTTTTTACGCTTTCACAATCCTGATGTCTATGGTGACTCTCTTGTGGATATTCGAGAATCAGTTGATATTGTAATGACTGAGCATCGCCCAGTCATTGGATTTGAGGAAGGTCGTTTTTTAAGTGGATATCGATATGTGTATCCAATCTTTCATGATACACAATATGTGGGGAGTGTTGAACTTTCAGTATCCGCAACGAGTGTCATTAAAGAGCTTTATAAATCCATGGATCAAGTTGACATTGGAATGATCTTGGATGTGGATTCATTAAGTTCAGTTCGAGTAGAGGATTTATATCTTTATCATATGACAAGTCTACTCTCTGATAAGTATGTGATTGAAAAGGAAAATCTTAATATTATTAACTCCACACCAAAGAGTCTTAATTTAATTAATGATAGTTCGTTTAATGAAGCATTAATTGAAAAGATCAATGGAGATCTTCTTGGTAAGACATCTTTCGATGTGTATTTGAATTATTTAGGTAAGAACTACTTAATCCACTTTGATGAACTACGAAATATTGCGGGAATTCATGTCGGTTATATCGGGATTGTGAGGTTAGATGATCGAATCTCAATATTTGCCCAAGAGCGTTCTCAACTTGTATTAATTGTGACTGGGATTACCATGCTGATGATTTCGATTTTCTATCTAGTCATGAAGAAAGAAGAAGCTATTAACAAGTATGCTATGACAGATTCTTTAACTGGCATTTACAACCGTGGAACATTCATTGATTTCTCACGAAAACTATTGGCTCGACAACGACGTGAACATAGTCCTGTGTCTCTTGCAATGATTGATATTGATAATTTCAAAGATGCGAATGACCAATTTGGACATCGAGTTGGAGATAAAGTGCTTGGCGAAATTGCGAATGTGATACTCGATTGTATTCGTGATTCGGATGTCATTGCTCGTTATGGTGGTGATGAATTAGTGCTTCTACTTCCTGATACAGAACTTGATGTTGCTGAGTGTGTTTTAGAGCGTATTCGCTTTATTGTCGAATCAACAATCTTCACCAAAATTAAGAACATTACAGTCAGCATAGGTGCTCATCAAATCGCCCCACATGAAACACTTGATGATGCAATCATGAAGGCTGATATTGCTTTGTATCGAGCTAAAGAGCTTGGTCGTAATCAAGTTGTATCCTCACAACCGTCTCACTAAGACGGTTTTTTATTAAATTGGTGTTTTAGAATAGAGCGTACATGACAAGACTCATAAAACTATGATACGCTATACACAATGTGAGGTGCATTATGGCATTTGAAATTGGACTTTATTCACTCGGTGATCACTTTACTGATCCATTAACTGGATATAAACCCTCAGCAACACAGCGTTTAAATCAACTCGTCGAAATGGCAGTTCTCGCTGAAGAACTAGGTTTTGATTGTTTTGGAGTGGGAGAAAGTCATCAAGCATTCTTTACAACCCAAGCCCATAGTATCGTATTAGCGGCCATGGCCGCAAAAACAAAATCAATCACTCTATTTTCGAGTTCAAGTGTATTATCAACCGTCGATCCAGTTCGATTATTTGAAGAGTTTGCTACATTAGATCATTTATCTCAAGGCCGTATTGAAGTGGTTTTAGGACGTGCTTCAAGACTTGGAGCATTTGATTTATTTGGCATTAATCCTGATGATTATGATCGCATTTATGATGAAAAACTAGAACTGTTTTTAAAACTTAATCAAACTCCTATCATCACTTGGAGTGGGGAATTTAGACCTGCTCTCAACCGCCAAGAAATTCTTCCTAGACCGTATCGCTCAAAGTTAGTGGTACATCGAGCCGTAGGAGGACCCCCTGCTAGTGCAATTGAAGCAGGACGACTTGGCATGAACATGATGCTTGCGACGTTGGGTGGTCCAATTACAAGCTTTAAGACTTCAGTGGATGCTTATCGTCAACATGCTCACCTTCATGGACATGAACCACAACATTTAAAAGTGACCATCGCGGGATTATGCCATGTGGCAGCCACTAATCAAGAAGCCATTGATCGTATACATCCTTATCTTGATCAAGGATTCAGAGCATTAAGAAAATCACCATATCCTAAAGAATGGCTTCAAGAAGCATTGAATCCCAAACAAGCATTAATGATTGGTGATCCTCAAAACATTGTCAATAAACTTAAGGCACAAATTGATACGTATCATCATCATCGAACAATTCTTCAAATTGATTTTGGAGGTATGCCGACTGAAACGATTGTGGAAGTGATGTTGATGCTTGCTCATGATGTTATCCCTCAAGTCAAAGCGTATGCTGCAATTAAAGGACTCTAATATGGAAAAAATACCAAAAACAATGTCGACTCAGCATCCTGATAATGTGAATACTCCTTTCTTTGCACAAAGTGCCATCATGGGGGGAGAAGATGAAATTCAAGAAGCTTTTTATGCGTATTCCCATTTAGGCATTGAAGAACAAATGTGGGATGTTGAAGGAAAAGAAGTGGATACCTATGTTGTGAAGAAACTTCTAAGTAAATATGAAACCTATTTTAGAAAGCATCCACTTGGATTAGAAAAGCGACTCATTATGCGTGTTCCTAATCCTCAAGTTGAAACGGCTGAAGCTAAAGTGCTTTTAGAAACTTTAGAAAGTATTCCACGATCTTTTGATGCGAATGCATTATTTTATGGAAAACCAGTGGCTCCAATTCATGAAGTGATTTTGCCAATGACCTCAAGTGCCAAACAGTGTTTACTCATTCATCGCTACTATAAGCAATTTGTAAGCGGGAAAGCACAACAAATCCTAGATGAGAAAGGAACCACTCTTAAACAATGGATTGGTGAATTTAAACCTGAAACGATTCATGTTATCCCGCTATTTGAAGATAAAGATAATATGTTGAAAGCAAAAGATATTCTAAAAGAATATCTAAAAGGGATTGTAGGAGAACAAGTGCCCTATCAAAGAGTGTTCTTTGCACGAAGTGACCCAGCGATGAACTATGGCATGATTAGTGCTATCTTACTTAATAAATTGGCATTACTTGATATGGCAGAACTTCAAAAAGAAACAGGGATTCGCTTGTATCCGATTATTGGGGTAGGAAGTGCTCCATTTAGAGGTCATTTGACTCCAGAGCGAGTTCATCAAGTTCTCAAAGAATATCCTAGTGTACATACATTCACGATCCAATCAGCTTTTAAATATGATCATGATGTGAATGATGTGAAAGAAGCGATAAAGACGATAAATCATAGCCATTCATCACAACCTCAACCCCTAGATAAAGATAGAGTGTTAGAACTCATTTCACGTTATGGCTCTGCATATGAATCCAATGTGTTAGCACATGCACCACTCATTAATCGAGTATCAAAATATGTTCCAAGTCGACGACTTAGAAAATTACACATCGGTTTATTTGGATACAGTCGTCGAGTGCAAGGGGAGTCATTACCAAGAGTCATCACGTTTACCGCAACGTTATATTCACTTGGATGCCCTCCAGAACTCTTTGGATTAGAATCCTTAAGTGAGGAAGATTTAGCATTTATCCGACAACATATCGTCAATTTTGATGAGGATATCTTAACGGCATTACGTTACTATAATCCTGCCTCACCATGTGTCGGCGAACCCCTTAAATCTTTTATTGCGAAGTACTTCTCTCATCATGAAACTGATGAACATCATCTTAAAGTCACCAACTACATTATTGAAAAAGTGAATGCTCATCAACACCATGATTTAGAAGCACTTATTATTCAAGCAGCTTCATTTAGACGTTTTCTTGGTTAGGCATTTTACGCACTGATTTGGATGTCATTGCGTATAATACACTTAGGAGGCATGTATGAACAAAATATTAGAAGCTAGTTTAGTGGGGAATGCGTATGGTTTTGCGCTTCATTGGATTTATGACCCCCAGTATATTCAAGACCTTATTGAAAAAGAAGATGTATTCTTTAAAGCACCACAAAAGCGACATTATGATGATGCTGTGAGCTCATTTTATGGGTATCCTTATGGGCAGGCTGGTGATGTCACCACTCAAGGATTATTCTTGCTTTGGCTAAGTGAAGCCTTACATCATAATCCTCAGTTAAGTGTTGATGAGTACAAATCGCTATTACTTTCACATATCATGCCTGGTCAAGACTATGTTGGATACATTGAATCCTATGCGAAGAAACTGATTGCGAATGAGATTGCTATGACTTTTGAGAAGGAACCTATTTTTGAAATGATGGATGATCATTTAGTGGGTTTTGTGCCTTATATTGCCTGTAAAGCATTAAGTTTACCGACAAGTAAAGCTAAGGAACTTGCGACATTATTCTCATCTGATCAGGATTATGGACATTTATTTGATATGTTTGATGTCTTCTTAAATCAACTCAATCCAGAGAATAAAAAACAGTTGCTTACTCAAGTTATTGATTTAGCTCCACAGACCTTTAAGACCAAATTACAGCACGCTTTAAGTGAAGAAGATGATGACCTCTTTATTGAACATCATTCTGGCATTGCTTGTGTTATTCCTCAATCTATACCTTTAATCTTTAGAATTATTAATCGAGCATCAACGTATGAAGACGCCATGGTCATGAATGTGAAGTATGGTGGGGCAATTAGTGAGCGTGCAATGATGCTAGGTCTTGTATTCTCACACCTCAGTGAAGTACCCACAACATGGTCAAATCAGCTCAATGAAAAACATCGTTTGGTTATTCAAGCACTTTAATTGAAATTTATTAAGGTACTTAAGTATACTATCTCTACAACGGAGGAAGAAAGTATGAAAAAGTTAATCGGTTTAATCGCCATCATCAGTATGCTTGCACTGAGTGCATGTGCCCCAAGTGGTCCTAGTGATCCACTTCCAGTTTTAAAAGTAGGAATGGATCTACGCTATCCTCCATTTGAAACGGTTGATAACAATGGAACTCCATCAGGAATTTCAGTGGATATTGCGAAAGAATTAGGATTATTTCTTGGACGAGAAGTCGAAATTGTCGATATTTCATTTGGTAATCTTATTACTGAGTTAAATTTAGGAGAGATTGATGTCATTATTGCATCCATGACAATCAATGATGCTCGTAAAGAAGTGATTGATTTCTCTAATCCTTATGTATACTTCCCACAAGTCGCGATTGTGAATAAAGCTTTCTTAGAAGCCAATAACTATACTACCATTCAAGAAGTGTTAGATCATGATCAAGTGGTCTTTGCGGGACAAAAAGGAACTATTTTCTTAAGTTTACCAACTTCATTAGCAAAAAATCCTGGACCTGTCATTGAAACGGATAATGTTGCCTTAGCAATGACTGAAGTTTCAACTGGAGCAGCTCAAGCTACAGTCTTAAGTTTACTTGCGGCTGCAACCAATGCGAAAGCTTTCCCAGATACTACGGTTTTATTGTTAGAACCACTAGCAGTTAATAACATTGGCATGGGAGTAAGAAAAGGTGAAACCGAATTACTCAATCAACTCAATGCGTTTATAGCCCAAATGGAGTCAGGTGGGGTTAATAATCGCTTACGCGCAAAATATAACCCGACTATTATTAATGATTTCGGACTCACTGCAGGATTAGATTTACTTCTCACTAATGATTAAGAAAAGTCGTGATTTTCTACTAGCATTTGCGATATACGGAGCTCTAGCTCTGTATATCGCTTTATCATATCCAGGCAGAAATAACTTTAACCTTGCGCGCTTGTGGCCTGCAGCACCGGATATTGCGAATGCGTGGTTATTGACGTTATACATATCCTTGGTGTCTTTGTTTTTAAGTTTTGTAGCTGGACTCATTCTATATTGGATTACAGAATCAAAGTTTGGTGTCTTGCGCTATATGGGAATCATCTTTGATGAAGTTGTCTTTGGATCTCCACTGATTGTATTTGTGATTGCGGTGTATTATTTTATTGCGTTTCCATTAGGTCTTAGAGATCGCTTATGGGTAGGTATCTTTGCCTTTACCTTATATATGGCTCCTTACATGAAGACGATGGTAGTAGGCGCGATGAAAGCCATCGATCCAACACAATTTCAAGCGATGAGAGTATTAGGGTTTACTCCATTTCAACGTTTCTACTATATTTTGCTTCCTCAATTATTAAGAATCATGTTCCCTCCACTTATTGGTAATTTCTCATTCATCATTAAAGGTAGTTCGCTCTTAGCCGTCATTGGAATAAGAGAACTCTATGGTACCATTGATCGAATTCAAGCCAATTTATTATTGTATGTGGAAGGATACTTTCTTATGTTTGTGACTTACTTGTTAATGACCATTCCTTTAATGGCCATATCTCGTTGGGTAGAAAGGAAGATTAGCACATGAAAGTTCACGTTCATGAATTAACTCATTTTTATGAAGGCAAGGTTGTGTTAGATAATATTAATCTTGATATTGAAAATGCAAGTGCCATTGCACTGTTAGGTCCATCAGGGGCAGGCAAGAGTACATTACTACGATTATTATCTAAGATTGAATCTCCAACCAGTGGGTCAATCATGGTTAATGGGATTGATGTGGTAAAAAGTGAAGAGAAAGATTACTTTAAACACATTGGTTTTGTCTTTCAACATCATGGATTATTTCCACACTTAAGTGCTTTAGCAAATGTCACAATAGTATTAGAAAAGGTCCACAATAAAGATAGAAAAGAAGCTGAACAGATTGCGAGAACCCTTTTTGAACAATTTGAACTTAGTGATCATATGCATAAGAAGCCAGCTCAACTTTCAGGTGGGCAAGCACAACGTGTATCAATCATTCGCTCACTTGCAGCATCGCCTGAAATCTTATTCTTTGATGAACCAACCTCAGCCTTAGATCCAATACTAACCAAAGAAGTTTTGCATGCGATTTTGAAACTTAGAGAACAACATCGTAAGTTTGTGATTGTAACTCATGAGATTGCCTTTGCACGTCATGTGGCGGATGTGTTTGTCTATATGGAAGAAGGAAAGGTAATTGAGAGTGGTCCAATTGAGCAGTTAGATCATCCAAAATCACAAGAATTACAGCGTTTCCTCAACTTCGTGATGTCATTTTAACCTCATTATTTGAGGTTTTTTTGTGTTTTTTCACATCCGTTGTGAATATGTTAAACGCTTTCACAAAGAAGTTGTGAAAAGATTATTATACTAACATCACAAAAAGTCACATGATATAATGGTAAAAAGTGAGAGTATCTCACGATAAAAATAATAGAAAGCGGTGAATTATGATACTGAGTCATACATCCTTACCAAAGGAGACCTTCTCTTTAAAAACCATGATCATCACCACTTCAGCCCTGGGGTTGTTAGCATTATATGCAACCACAGTTTTTGGCTTGAATGTGCTTGTGATGGTGGCTGTCTCTTATCTTTCAGCACTCGTGATTGAATTCATGTTTGCGAAAGGAAGAAAGCGTCCACTTGATTATGGATGGTTTGTGAACCCAATGATTTTAGCTTTAGTGTTACCACCGACCTCCACTTGGTGGATGGTGATGATTGGTTCTATGTTTGGAACTTTTTATGGTAAAGCTATTTTTGGAGGAACCGGAAAGAATATCTTCCATCCTGCAGCAGTTGGATGGGTCTTTTTAGCTTTTGCATTTCCTAACTTAATGTTGACGAATTGGTTGAATCCAATCACTAATGACATTGTGTCAACAGCAACTCCTTTAATTCAACTGAATGTTGGAGCAACGCCTTATCCATTCACTGTGATGGCTCTATTAATGGGTCAACATGCAGGTTCAGTGGGCGAAACCTTCCGACTTGGAATTATTGTCTTAGGGCTTGTGCTCGTCATTCTTAAAGCGATTGATTGGAGAGTTCCATTATTTTATCTAGGTACTGTATTTGTTGTGAACTATTTAGGTATTTTCTTAGGTCTAGATCGATTTAAAGATCCTTTAACTTCATTACTTGTGGGAGGCTTGATGTTTGCGGCATTCTTTATGGCTGCAGATCCGATCACATCCCCGTATCATCCTAATGCGAAGATATTATATGGTATTGGTTTAGGAGTCATCACAGTAATTATTCGAAACTTTGCCGCTTTCCCAGAAGGCGCAATGTTTGCGATTTTGATTATGAATGCGGTCGCACCGATGCTTGATAATATGAAAATGAACAAGAAATATGTTAAGGAGGTAAGCGCATGACCAAACGTTATCTTCAAATGCTTCAATTCGTCTTAGTAATGGGGATTGCAACATCCTTAGTGTTTGTCGGTATGGAATGGTGGACAGCCCCACTTATTGCCGCAAATGCTGCGAATGAACTTCGCTCAACCGTATTAAGAGCAAATGATATTAGTTTTAACACTGGAAACATTAATACTGTATTTAGTGAGGAAATTGAAGAAGTCACTGTGGATGGATTTGTGTTCTTTGTTGCAAAAGAAACTGGAAACATTTCATTTGAATTTGTAGGTGGTGGAGTTTGGGGACCGATTGAAGGCGTGGTAACACTTGCTCCTGATAAAGAAACTATCGTGAATATTAGAGTTTTAGAACAACAAGAAACTCCAGGTCTTGGAGGAATTGTAGCCACAGAAGCATACCTTTCAACTTTTAAGGGAATTAAGTTCAGTCCAAATATTGAAATTAATAAACCTGATAGTGCTCCAAACAAACCTAATGAAGTGGATTCAATTACAGGAGCGACACGAACTTCAAAAGCCTTTGAAGGCATGTTGAATGACTCCTATAGTGAGCGCTTAGCGGCTTTAGCAAAGGTAGGAAACTAACATGAAATGGATTCGCGTTAAATATACTAAATGGTTTAATATCATGCGTGATGGGATTTCACGACAAAATCCTGTTGCGGTTGCTGTTCTTGGGATTTGTTCCTCTTTAGCCGTGACGAATAAAGTTGAGAATGCGATTGCGATGGGGCTAGGGGTGACCTTTGTCGTCATGATCTCCTCGGCAACAGTTGCAGCATTTAGAAAACTTATTCCTTCAAAAGTTCGTATGATTACCTACATGGTCATCATTTCAACCTATACGATTGCGGTTCAGCTTTTCCTAGCTGCATACTTTCCTGAAATTTCAAAAGCTTTAGGAGCTTATGTGGGACTGATCATTACGAACTGTATTGTTATGGGTCGTGCAGAAGCCTTTGGAATTAAAAATCCAGTGCGCTATTCACTTATTGATGGCTTAGCCAGTGGATTAGGATACATGCTTGTACTAATTTTAGTCTCTACCATTCGTGAGGTTTTAGCTTTTGGAACATGGCTTAACTTTCAAGTGATGCCAGCTTCCTTCCCAACTTGGACAGTCATGGCATTAGCTCCAGGGGGATTCTTCGTGATTGGATTATTTATATGGGGTATCCGTGAACTTATCGGATACTATGAAGCGTAAGGGAGGGAAATATGAACTTACTTGATTTAGCTATTTCATCCATCCTAAATAATAATATCGCCTTAACCTTTATTTTAGGGATGTGTCCTCTCATTGCGATTTCAACAAACGTTAAAAACGCAACTGGGATGGGTTTAGCCGTTGTATTCGTGGTTACACTCACTGGGATTATTAACTATCCTATCTACTTGCTTCTTAAAGCAACTGGGACTACTAATTTATCACTTTTAGTTTTCATTATTACCATTGCGGCGACAGTTCAAGTGTTAGAAATCTTCGTGGATAAGTATTTACCAAAGTTATATAACTCATTTGGAATTTATCTACCTTTGATTACTGTAAACTGTGTTGTCTTAGCAGTAAGTTTATTCTTTGTGAATCGTAGTTATACTTTTGCGGAAACCGCGGTTTATTCTTTCGCTTCTTCTGTAGGTTGGATGCTTGCGATTATCTTAGTGGCAGGTGTTCGTGAAAAGATGGCTGTGAATTCTGATGTCCCACGTGGTTTAGGTGGTAAAGGCATCGTCTTCTTAGTGCTTGGTATTCTGTCCTTGGCCTTCTTAGGGTTCACAGGACTTCGTTTCTAGAGGTGAATGACATGCAATTTCTATATACACCATTAGTGCTCGTGGGAGTCTTACTTGTGATTACCCTCGTGCTCATCGTGATTGACAAGTTATTAGGCGGTGGTGGTGATAAGATGATCACTATTAACCAAGATACACAAATCCCAGTAATGGGGGATGATACATTACTCACCACACTTTCCAATGAAGGTATTCATTTACCAAGCGCATGTGGTGGTAAAGCGACATGTGGTGCTTGTAAGTTTAGACTCATTGATGGTGGCGATAATGAATTAAAGCCCACTGAGATTCCACTACTTTCAAAAGAAGAACAAGAATCTGGTGTTCGTTTATCATGCCAAGTTAAAGTGAGAGGGGATATGAAAATAGAGATCCCCCCGGGGTTACTGAGCGCTAAGGAATATAAAACGGTTGTGGAATACATGGAAGATTTAACGTATGACACAAAACTTGTGCGCTTTAGACTTCAAAATGGCCAAACGATTGACTTTAAACCTGGACAATATGCCCAAATTAAAGTTCCAGGGATTGAGATTACCCGTGCATACTCGATGGCTTCAAATCCAAAAGATAATACAGTCATTGAGATGATTATTCGCCAAGTTCCTAAAGGGCAGGCAACAACGTATGTTCATAAAGCTTTAGAAGTTGGTGATAAAGTATCTTTAACGGGTCCATTTGGACATTTCTATCTATCAGATACTGATAAAGAAATGATTTGCATTGCGGGGGGATCGGGTAAAGCTCCAATTCGCTCTATTCTTTCAGTATTAAAAGATCGTAACATGCCTCGTAAAGTTAAATATTTCTTTGGTGCGAAGACGACTAAAGACTTATACATGAGCGAAGAGTTTATGAAACTTCAAGAAGAATTCCCAAACTTCACATACATTCCAGCTTTATCAGAACCAACTCCTGAAGAGAATTGGACTGGTGAAGTAGGGCTTATTACGGATGTGGTGGATCGTCTTGTGGGTGATTTGAGTGATGCGGAAGCTTATTTATGTGGATCCCCTGGAATGATTGCGGCTTGTACAAAAGTACTTAAAAAGCATGATATTCAAGATGCTAATGTATTCTTTGATAAGTTCTCTTAAGTAGATATTTTACTGTAATAATTTGAACACATAAAACGAGGTCATGTTGAGTCTTCAACGATTGACCTCGTTTTTAGTTATGATGTTAAGATATTGTGCTGAATTATTTACTAGGTTTGTTTAAAAACATCATTTTTTATTAAGTCTTAGTAATTTTTAACTAAATCGTATAGTCGTTTATTTTGATAAATACGCTCTTTACCTACTTTTTCAGAAATTAGGAATCCTTCATTTTCAAGTGAAGTCAAGTAACTTACTGCAGTTTTTCTTGTAACGGACAACCCCTTTTCAATATAAACAGTTTTTGTGTAGAATTCATAAAAAAGTAAATCTACTAACTCCTTTGAATAAATTTTTGGAAGTTTTTCTTTTAATTCAGATCTCATTAATTCTACTTCGGTATTTATTTTTTTAACCAAACTCAGCGTCTCTTCTGATGTTTGCTCAATACCTTTGAGAATGTAAATAATCCATTCTTCCCAATTTTCAATATTTCTTACCTCTTGGAGAAGTCGATAATAGTCAGATTTATTTCTAATAATATAGCTACTTAAATACAATATTGGGCTATCTAATAATTCTTTAAGAACTAAATACAAGATATTAATGATTCTACCTGTTCTGCCGTTACCATCATAAAATGGGTGAATGACTTCAAATTGGTAGTGAATAATTGCTAGTTTTATTAGTGGATCAATTTCATCTGTATCATTATTTATATACTTCTCTAGATTAGTTAGGAGTTCTTTAATATAAAGTTCACCTACTGGAGGTGTATATACCGTGTCTCCAGTGAAATCATTTCTAAGTACTGTTCCGGGTAGTTTCCTAATTCCTGCATTATTTCTTTCAACAATTGCGTGAATTTCTATGATCATATTTGTTGTCAAAATTCTAGCATCTTTTACTAGTTGATAACCATGCCAAAGTGCTGAACGATAATTGATGACTTCCTTCGCATTAGGATTTGTGACGATATCGGAACTCATAGTTCTGAATAGTTCATCATGGGTTGTAATGATGTTTTCGATTGCTGAACTATCTTTTGCTTCATTAATTGTAACAGCGTTAATAAGTATATGCTTATTTGGAATAGTATCAGCATAACCTTTTAACTCAGCTAATGCTCGATTTGCATTTGATAGTTGCTTAAGGACCGCTTTCGTTTCAACATCTACATTTGGTGGTAAAATAGGTAATTTTTCTTGAATCATTGCATATACCTCCGACATATAGGTATTATATCAATAAAATTTACCTATGTATATCTCATATGTGTAAAATATTCAATTTTTTTACCTATATACTTGTTGAATGATCATCTTGAACTTGTTGATTAGATAGATAGCTACTAAATATCAATTGTCCATGATGATAGTAATAAAAAAACTGTAAGAGAATCTTACAGTTTAAATAAATAGTGTTAATCCAGCATCTTCACTTTCCGCAAGATATGTTGCGACACCACCAAATGATATTCCATCAATGAGTTCTTCTTTCTTGATGCCCATGACATCCATGCTCATAGTACATGCAATAAAGTCAACTCCAAGTTCTTGAGCTTGAGCCATAAGACTTGGAAGCGAATCTACATTTTTTTGTTTCATGACATTGACCATCATGGCTTTTCCTAAACCACCCATCTGCATTTTTGATAGAGGTAGTTTGTTTGCGCCTTTTGGCATCATCATTCCAAACATTTTTTCAATGAGTGTTTTTTCAACTTTCACATGAGCTTCTTTTCTTAAGAAGTTAAGTCCCCAGAAAGTTGCGAAGACACTAACTTTTTTACCCATAGAAGCAGCACCATTCGCAATGACCATAGCTGCGAGTGCTTTATCAAGTTCTCCAGAGAATAACACAATGGTTGCATTTTCATTTGATGTTTGATTTGCTTTAGGTTTTAATTGCCCTTTTTTAAGAGTTGCGAGAACCTTTTTACCTTCAATCTTCACATCCATGACAGTATTTCCTGTTTTTTCAGCCCACTTTACGATATCAGAATAGAATCCAAAATCACTTGCCTCAACTCTTAGTAATTGATTAGGCACCATCTTTTCCATGGCTTTGTACGTTTCAAGAATTGGTCCAGGACATTGTAGTCCACATGCATCCACGCGGATTACTTCTAAATCAGTTTCAGGAAGTTTAGTAATGACTTGTTCATCGACATGCTGCGCTTCAGCCATACCAGTAATTCCTAATGGATTATTGAAATCATGATGACCGACTTCATATAATCGATAGCCACCATCAAGATTGATGACATGTTGATATCCATTCTCTTGAAGAATTCTGATCGCAAGATAACCACGATGTCCAACCTGACATGTAATGATGATTGGAGCATCTTTAGAAGGTAATCGATGCATTTGTGTGCGGAGCTCATCTAGTTCAATATTAATAGAACCAGGGATGTGACCTAAGTCATATTCAAGTGGAGTACGTACATCCACAAGCAGTGTACCTTGTTTAACAAGTGAATCAACTTCATTCCATTGAATGGTTTTATAACTTTGTTTGAATACATGTGTTCCCACATAACCAAGAATATTGACTGGATCTTTAGCACTAGAATATGGTGGTGCATAAGAGAGTTCTAAGTTCGCTAGATCACTAACTTTTAGTCCTCCCGCCATCGCAGTAGCAATCACATCTATGCGCTTTTCTGTACCTTCTTGCCCAATGGCTTGTGCGCCATAAATCACACCATTTTGAGCATCAAAGACAAGTTTTAGAATCATTGAAGTTGCTCCTGGATAATAAGAAGCATGGTTGTTACGATTCACATGGACTACCTTTACATCCATACCTTGAGACTTACACTGCTTTTCATTAAGACCTGTGGATGCAACTGTAAGATCAAATACCTTGGCAACTGCAGTTCCCATAGATCCTAAATACTCGTCTTCAATACCATGAATTGAATTGGCTACCACAACACCTTGACGATTTGCTGGCCAAGCAAGTGGAATTTTAGTTTGTTTACCATTAATTCGCGAAGAAACTTCAATGGCATCTCCTAGTGCATAGATATGTGGATCACTTGTTTTCATTTTAGAATCAACTATAATCCCTCGTAGTTCACCAATTTCTAAACCTGCTTCCGTAGCAAGCTTAATTTCAGAAGTAACTCCAATGGCTAAGATAATTAAGTCAGACTCAATTTCTAAACCAGACTGAGTTTTTACAATACGACCTTGATTTTCAAAAGAATGAACACCATCTTTCAAGACTAAGCGAACACCATGTCGAGTAAGTTCTTCATGGACAATTTGAGCCATTTCATAATCTACGGGAGCTAAAACTTGATCGGCCATGTCAATGAGGGTCACTGATAATCCTTTTTCTATGAGGTTTTCAGCCATTTCTACGCCAATAAAGCCACCACCGATTACAGTTGCTTTCTTAGGTTGTTTAATCTTAATGAACTCCACAATCGCATCCATATGAGGAATGTTTCTTAGAATAAATACATTATTAGATTCTTTAAGTCCTTGGATAGGAGGAACAACTGGAGAAGCTCCAGGAGATAAAATAAGCACATCATAGCTTTCAGTGTATTCAACCCCACTGACTTTTCTTACAAAGATTTCTTTTTTCTCTTTATCAATACGAATGACTTCACTTAGGTTACGAATATCAAGATTAAAACGCTTGCTCATGCCTTCAACAGTTTGAACAAGTAACTTTGATCGATCGGTAATCACATCTCCAATGTAGTAGGGAAGCCCACAATTTGCGAATGAGATATACTCATCCTTTTCGAAAATAATTATTTCGTCTTTTTCGCTTAATCGACGTAATTTTGCAGCTGCAGTTGCTCCGCCAGCAACTCCACCAACAATGACAATTTTTCGCTTTTCCATAGTTCCTTTTTTAAGGTTTTCCTTTTCGTGATTTTTATCACATCTTAATTGTAGCACTAACTTTTTTTAACTTCTATACAATTCTTAAATTTCACATTCAAGTCACAATGAAACAATACATTAAAAAAGTTGTGAGTCTCACAACTTTGTGGATGGCATAGGGCAACTACCAGTTTCAATTTCTTTACGTGTCCACCATAAACCAATAATAATTAAGAATAAAGAGATAAATTTATAGGGTAATCCTGCAAAAGGAAGTGCTACTACCGAGAAAGCAATTCCAATTGATCCAAAGAAGGCAATCACACAAGGAGTGCATCCATACGTTAGAACTCCAAATAGTACCGAAGCAAAACCAAGATTTGATCCTTTTGTTTCCTTTCCACCTTTAAGTGCAGCATTCGCAGTACTTAAATTGA
This sequence comes from Erysipelotrichia bacterium, assembly GCA_018333955.1. Classification (GTDB taxonomy): domain Bacteria; phylum Bacillota_I; class Bacilli_A; order Erysipelotrichales; family Erysipelotrichaceae; genus UBA6182. The sequence continues at coordinate 18,082 of JAGXSD010000020.1, read as the reverse complement.
GCAGTAATGCTGTTAGTGAAGCCATGATGATATTTACCATGATATTGGTGATGACTAAAACGGATCCATAGGTTTGACTCATGAGCGAGTAAGACATATTAAAACCATCGAGCATGGTATAAATCACCATGAAGAAAGCAAAAAATCCTATCATTTGAAGGATGTATTTTTTTGTTTTTAAGAGTTCTTGAACTTGTTCACACATAAGATTACCTCAATAGATGTATTATACATTAAGGGACATTATTTGAAAAGCAATTCTATCTTTATCCCATATTTTTCGACAATAGTTTATCTTTACAAAACATATTGTTTGACAACATTGTTAAAAATTACTATAATTTCAACATAAATGCAAAGATTAAGATGAGTAGTGTCTGATTGAACTTAAAGAGAACTCGGTATTGGTGCAAAGAGGAAGCAATCAACATGAACATGGCTTATGAGCAGAGTAGGTGAAACTTTCGAAGTAACTTACTTCGGTGCGCCCGTTATAGCGATAGAGACTAGTAAAAGGTCTTTACAAGGTTTATGGCAACATAAACAAATTAAGGTGGTAACACGACAAGCCCTCGTCCTTATGGTAGAGGGCTTTTACGTTTTCAAGGAGGAAAGTCATGAAAACAGCAAAACTTATTCTTGGTGAATGGAATACCAAGACCATCGTCGGCGTTGCACTAGGTGCAGCATTATTCGGAGTTTTAATGGTATTTGGTGGAATTACAGTTTTCACTAATACTCGTCTCACTACCGCATTTTTAGTCCCAGTAGTTGTAGGAGCACTATTTGGTCCACTACCAGCAGCGGTTGCAGCAGGTCTTGGTAACGTTGTTGCGGACTTTATTGGCGCATGGGGTTACTGGTTTGACTGGAGTGTAGGAAATGCAGTCTTAGGATTCTTCATTGGCTTATTACCAGTTTATGGTGCAGTGGTGACTAAAGGAAAATTCAACTTACTCCATGCAGTGATCTTTGTAGCACTAGGTCTTGTTGGTAACGTTGTTGCCTTTGGATTAGTTACTCCAGTAGTAACATTATTACTATATGGTGGAGAACTTACTATTACTTTAGCTCAAGCTTGGGCAGCTGGTATCTCTAACACAGTCGTTCTTGTGGTTGGAGGACTTCCATTATTATTCGCATTATCTAAAGTCTATGCTTCTTCAACAAATTTAACAAAAGAGTAAAACTATGACACAAAGACCGTTCATTCAATTCAACAACTTTACCTTCCGCTATGATTCTCAAAGTGAGCCCACGTTACATGACATCAATCTTACGATTTATGAACATGAGAAAGTGCTTATTTTAGGTCAAAGTGGATCAGGAAAAAGTACGCTCATGCATTGTATGAACGGTCTTATTCCGTTTTCATATAAAGGTGAGATTCAAGGCGAATGCCTCATTATGAATCAACCATCAACATCGCTTTCACTTTTTAAGATTGGCAAAAAACTGGGTTCTATTTTACAAGATAGTGATGCTCAGTTTGTGTCTTTATCAGTGGGAGAAGATGTTGCTTTTGTGTTAGAAAATCAAAATATGCCTCGAGAGCTCATGATTGAGAAAGTCATTGAAGCAACTTCAAAAGTTCATATGAGTGATTTCTTAACACAAGTGCCATTTCAACTTTCTGGAGGTCAAAAGCAAAAAGTAGCCTTAGCGGGAGTCTTGCATGATGATGTGGTGGGTCTACTTTTTGATGAACCTTTAGCAAGTTTAGATCCCGTCTCTGCTGCTGAAGCTATTAATCTTATTGATGAACTCCATCAACAACAAAAAACCATGATTATCATTGAACATCGATTTGAAGATGTGATTCTGAAGGCTGTTGATCGTGTCATTGTTATGCATGAAGGTCGTATTGTCTTTGATGGAGGAGTAGATGAACTTCTTAAATCTTCTTTATGTGGAAGATATGGACTAAGAGAACCTCTTTATTTACAAGCCTTAAAAACATTTAATGTGTCACTTAATCAACATGAATCGTGGACTCCTCTTGAGAACATGAAAATTCCTGCATTTGATTTACCAGCACTTAAACTTGAATCAACTCAGCCACAAGGAACTGAAGTGTGTCGTTTTGATCATGTATATTTCCAATATGATGAGCGTCCATTAATTCAAGATGTTTCATTCAAAGTCTATAAAGGAGAGAGAATCGCTCTCATGGGTGAGAATGGGGCAGGTAAATCCACACTCGCGAAGTTACTTAGCGGCATTGTTTCTCCTTACTCTGGGGTAGTGAGTGTGTTAAATCAACCCACAAGCGCTATGAGTATTGCGCAAATTGGTCAACACATTGGACTAGTGATGCAAAATCCAAATCAGATGATCGCAAAACAAAGCGTTGAAGAAGAGATTTTATTCGCATTAAGATTACGGCTTCAAGATGAAGCATTAATTTCAGAAAGACTCATCGAAGTTTTAACCATGACAGATTTGAAATCGATGCGTCGTTGGCCTGTCAGTGCTTTAAGTTATGGACAAAAGAAACGACTTACGGTCGCTGCCATCTTAGCATTATCTCCAGACATTCTTATTCTTGATGAACCCACCGCAGGTCAAGATTATGCCCACTATACTGAAATGATGAGCTTTTTAGAGCATCTTCATAAGTTGACTCAGCTTGCATTTATCTTCATTACCCATGATATGCATTTAGCCATGGAATATACAGATCGTGCCCTAGTACTATCAAAAGGTCAACTCATTTATGATGGACCAACCTATATTGCATTATCAGATGCTTCACTAATGAAGCAAGCTTCACTACGTCCTACCTCATTATTAGAACTTGCGATTAAGAGTGGGCATGATCCTGCTACATTAGCGTATCATTTTATTAAGGAGTTTAAACATGGCTAATAACACCATGCTTATCAATTTTAAACCTAGTCATACCTTCTTAGGACGACTCAATGGTTCCACAAAAGTTCCTCTTTTTGTGGCTGTTTTGATTATGGTGTTAATGTCCTTTGATATGAGGATACTAACACCTGTATTCCTACTTAGCGTAATCGGTCTATCGTCATTAAAACCGAACAAGAAAATTGTTAAAGCATCCATGATATTCTTTGTGTTTTTAAATCTTATGAATATTTTCTTATTTTGGCTTGTAGATCCAGATGTTGGCTCATTTTACCTTGGAGGAGATCGTACTCCAATAGGTCAAATCTTTGGTTATGTATTGACTCAGGAAAGTGTTTGGTACCTTGGTGTTCGCTTCTTTAAAATCTTTACAAGTTTTATGATATCCTTGGTATTTATTTTTTCTATTACTCCCTCTCAACTGGCTTCTGGATTAGCATCAATGAAAGTGCCGCCCAAGATTGCTGCTATCATTAGTCTTACATTCAGATTTATTCCTGATCTAGCAAATGACTTTACAAATATGAAGATTTCACTTCAGGCTCGTGGATTAGAACTTGATGCGAAAAAAATCAGTCCAATGGAAAGACTAAAACGTAATATTACACTGCTTATTCCATTCTTATTGACATCATTTAATCGTGTTGAGGTGGTTGCGAATGCTCTAGATTTACGTGGATTTGGACATCAAAAGAAACGAGCATATTATGTTGAACAACCTCCAACAATTTCAGATAAACTCATGAAAGGAATGACATGGCTTGTAGTGTTCTTTGTACTTGGTTATCTCATCTACATGAATACCATAGCACCAACCCAAGACATGTGGGCATACTGGAAATGAAAAAAATTATAACAATGATGAGTGATTGGACTTATGCTGAAGGGGCTATTGGAGCTTGTAAAGGAGTTATCAAATCAATTGATTCACACCTAGAAATCATTGACTTGACTCATGAGATTCCAGCCTATGACATTTATGCTGCAAGTTATCGCTTAAAACAAGTATTACCTTTTTGGCCAAGTGAGACAGTGCATATGGTGGTGGTTGATCCCGGAGTGGGAACTCATCGTGTACCTGTTGTGGCGAAAACAAAGCAAGGACATATTATTGTGACTCCAGATAATGGTACACTAACACATATTGAGAAAGTATTAGGGCTAAGTGAAGTTCGTGCAATTCATCCTCACCTTCGTTTAAGTTCACCTGAGCACACCAATGTCTTTCATGGACGAGATATTTTTGCCTATGTGAGCGCAAAACTTGCTTCAGGCCAAATCACTTTTGAAGAAGTAGGAGATAACCATATCCCAACTTTGTTTGAACTTGAAGAGCCAAACATTATAGACCTTGTGCTTTATGGAAACATTGAAATTGTCGATCCAAACTTCGGGAATGCATGGACAAATATTCCACTCAAGTGGCTTAAGGAGCTTAATATTGAAGTTAATGATGAGTTAAGTGTTGTTATTGAACATCGTCAAGATAAAATTCAATTTGATTGTGTCTTTGCACCTACGTTTGGATTTGTTTCACCCAACACATGTGTGGCATATCATAATGAACTTGATAACCTTGCTTTTGCACTCAATCAAGCAAGTTTTATAAAACAATTTAATGTATCTTACGGACCACAATGGAAAGTATCCATAAGGAGAAAATTATGAAACATCCACTCATACTTCAATCTGATTTTGGGTTAAGTGATGGAGCCGTCAGTGCGATGATGGGAGTCGCACTCAGTATAGATCAAAACCTTCAAATCTTTCATAACACTCATGATATACAGCCTTTTAATGTTCATGAAGCATCATATCGTTTGTTTCAATCGATTCAATACTGGCCAGCACAAAGTGTGTTTGTGAGTATTGTTGATCCAGGCGTAGGTACAGATCGTAATAGTGTAGTTTTAGAACTTGAGAATGGAACACTACTAGTGACCCCCAATAATGGAACCACAAGTCACATCGCCGCAAATTTACACGTAAAATCAGTTCACGAAATTGATATCATCAAACATAGACTCAAACATTCATCTGACAATTATACCTTTGATGGAAGAGATTTATATGCGGCCTTAGGTGCAAAACTGGCAAGCAAACAAGTTAATCTAGAGGATGTGGGGAAAGTTTTAACACTTGCGGATTTAAAAACTGTTCCAATAGGCACTCATATCCATACGCAGGAGTATCTAGAAGGATGTGTGGAAATCTTAGATGTTCGCTATGGAAGTATTTGGAGTAGTATCCCTTATGATGCATTTTTAAGTTTTAAACCAACTCTAAAACAAAAGTTTATGGTTACTATCACGCATCAACATCGCACCCTATTTAGTGATGCCGTGTCATTTGGTCGTGGATTTAATGATGTGAGTGTAGGAAGTCCACTTCTTTATAACAATTCATTAAATCGATTAGGCCTTGCTCTTAATCAAGGATCCTTTGCATTAGCTCATCGGATTCAACCAGGATTAGATGTAAAGATTCGCATTTCAAAAATTTAATGGATTTGAATATTCACACACATTGACAAAACACACTGTGCGTGATATCGTATCACAAAACAAGACCTTAACAAAGAGGCCGCGATGCATCATTAGCATTCCTGTGAGGGATCATCGCCGAAGTAAATCTATTGATTTACTGGGCTCATGTTGAACAAACATGGGACTGTTGATAAGATGTGCCCAACATCTTGTCAATGCGCTTTGTTAGCGGGAGGGCAGAAGGAAGCTAGTCATAGCCATGAGCCTTTTGCTTATGGTTTTTTATTTTAGGAGGAACTATGCAACCGACCACACACCACGCTTCCACCATGATGATGAATCAAGTTGATTTAAGATCACTTGTAAGTAAACATGGGACACCCCTTTATGTGATGAATGAAACGTATATACGTCATCAAATTCGCTTATTTAAAGCATCTTTTATTCATTCAAAAATACAAACAACCATCTTTTATGCTTCTAAAGCATTTCTAACCCTAGCCATGGCACAGCTCATTCATGAAGAAGGACTTCATATTGATGTGGTATCATTAGGTGAACTTATGACCGTCATTAAAGCAGGCTTTCCATCTGAAAAAATTCTTTTTCATGGGAATAATAAAACATCATTAGAACTTGATGTCGCATTAAAACATCACGTGGGATACATTGTCATTGATAATCCATTCGAATATGAGAATCTCATAAACAAAGTTACACAAACTCAAAAAGTCATGGTGCGCATCAATCCTGGAGTGGAAGCTCATACACATGAATACATTTCAACCACCAAACACGATTCAAAATTTGGGATGTCAATTTATGGACAAGATACTGTTGAGTTAATACAAGCCATTACTTCTCATCCTCATCTAGAATTCTGTGGTATTCATTGCCATATTGGATCGCAAATATTTGATCCTACCTCATTTCAAAAAGAAGCTCGATTACTCCTTGAAATGATTCATCAGTTAAAAGTAAGCCACAATATCAATGTCACCCACCTAAATTTAGGGGGTGGATTTGGAGTGAGATATACTCACGAAGATGATCCATTTGATATTCAAGTTCACTTCAAACACATTCTCGATTATATTCAAGACACCTGTGATGAACTTGGCTTAGATTATCCTCATGTGAGTATTGAACCAGGTCGAAGTTTAGTTGCCCAAGCAGGAGTGACAATCTATTCCATCGGGGCTACAAAAACCACCTATTCAAACAAGAAATTCGTCTTTGTGGATGGGAGTATGGCGGATCATATGAGAACCGCGTTATACCAAGCTAAGTATGAAGCAAAAATCCTTGAGCGTCCATTGGCTGCCATCGAACAAACCTATGCAATCGCAGGGAAAGCATGTGAAACAGGAGATATTCTGATTCATGAATGCCCACTTCCTCAACCCCATGTTGGAGAGCATCTTGTGGTATTCACAACAGGTGCATACCATTACTCAATGGCTTCTAACTACAATCGATTACTCAAACCTGCCGTTATATTTGTAAGTGAACACGATGCAAGAGTCGTCGTCAAGGCCCAAACCATCGATGATTTACTTGCCCAGGATGTCTTAGTATGAATCGAAAAGTGATGAAGTTTGGTGGATCTTCACTTGAAACCATTGAAAAAATGCAAGCGATCGCAACTAAGATTGAGAAAGAAGCGTTACAAGGTACTCAAATTGTGGTCGTCGTCTCTGCCATGGGAAAAACAACCAATCAACTGATTAGCCTAGCGAAGCAAGCCAGTCAATCTCCAAGTAAGCGCGAACTAGACGCTTTACTTTCTACAGGAGAACAAGTGTCCATTTCTTTACTAAGTATGATGCTTCAAGACCATGGATTTAAAGCGATTGGATTGACAGGATTTCAAGCTGGAATCAAAACCAGTGGTATCCATACTAATAACCGTATTGATGATATTGATGTGTCACATATTTTAAAGTATCTTGAAGATCAACATATCGTCGTGGTTGCGGGGTTTCAAGGACAAAATGCCGCAGGGGATATCACAACCCTTGGTCGAGGGGGAAGTGATACCACAGCAATTGCGCTTGCCGCAAAACTAGATTGTCCATGTGATATTTATACCGATGTCACAGGCATCTATGGAGTAGATCCTAGACTAGTGCCCAATGCAAAGCAGTTAAAAATGATTAGTGTTGAAGAAATGAAAGAAATGGCATTTTTAGGAGCCAAGGTGATGGAACCTCGCTCCATTGATATTGCCCAGCATTATGGAGTGATTGTTAAAGTTGCCCATGCTCATATAGATTCAGAAGGAACGCTCATTGTAAAGGAGGACATGATGGAACATCGTCCAATCACAGGTTGCTCAGTATTAGAAAAAATCGTACTCGTCAATATCCAACATCTCCCAGCGTCAATGACGCTTATCGCGAATTTATTCGTGACCTTAGCCAATGAAGGAATCAACATTGACATGATTTCGCAAACACAAGGTAGTGATGGCTTTGTGACCTTAGCGTTCACTGCGAGCGCTGATGATCTTGATAATCTAGAATCCGTGTTACGCTATCTTACTCATGATGAGCCTCAAGTCATTATTCAACTTGATAAGAATGTTTCAAAAGTATCGGTCGTTGGTAGCGGGATGAGATCTCAATCTGGGGTTGCAGCTAAGTTGTTTCAATTATTCGCAGACCATGAGATTGCCTACAAATTAATCACCACCTCTGAAATTTCAATTTCATACACCATGAGTAAAGAACACACAAACCATGCGGTTCAAGTTATCGCCCAGGCATTTGACTTATGAAATATTCCTTCACAAAAATTCATGCAACCGGAAATGATTTTTTAGTTTTCAAAGAACCACCATTCAATCCAAGTGAAGTCGCAAAGAAACTATGTCATCGTCGTTTTGGCTTTGGTGCGGACGGAATCCTTTATCCTTCACATAGTGAGGTTGCGGATATCAAGATGAACTATCACAATGCGGATGGCTCAGTGGCTACCATGTGTGGGAATGGTTATCGTGCATTTGTCACTTTTGCACTTCATGAAGGTCTTCTTCAAGGAACTCACTATAAAGTTGAAACGCTCGCAGGAATCATTGAATCAGAATTAATGAGTGATGGAGAGATTCAACTTACATTTAATACATTTCATGATGATGTCAAGCCACCTCATGTCAAGAAACCCACACATTTTAAACACCCTATCACACTTCTTGAAAAACAAATGCATGTTTGTTTTGTGGGAACACTTCATGGTGTGGTGTTTGTAGAAGATCCTTACCACATTAGTACTGAACTTGCCGAAGCTTTATGTACGCACGAATTTTTCCCTCATCATATAAATGTGAACTTTGTAAAGATTGTGAACTCACATCAACTTATGGTGAGAACTTATGAGCGTGGAGTGGGCTGGACCTACTCATGTGGAACTGGTAGTGTCGCAAGTGGAGTTGCCGCTCATGAACTTCAAGGATGTCATAGTAAACTCAACATTCAAGTATTGGGGGGACACCTTGAAGTCAGTAAACAAGAACATGGCTGGAGTTTAAAAGGACCAGCTACCATCATTGGACAAGGAGAAAGTATATGAAAATTGCGATTGTTGGCGCAACAGGGATGGTGGGAAGAACATTTCTTAAAATACTTGAAGAAAAAGGATTTCCAAGCTCATCACTTACCTGTTTTGCATCTTCAAAAAGTGAAGGAGTACAACTACCTTACAAGGAAGACACATTAAGTGTTAAAGTGCTAAATGAACATAGTTTTGATGAAGGATTTGATGTAGCTTTATTTTCAGCAGGGGGTCAAGCCTCACTCAAGTATGCACCACTAGCTCAAGCTCAAGGGTGTTATGTGATTGATAACTCCTCAGCATTTCGAATGGATCCTCATGTTCCACTTGTGGTGCCCGAAGTCAATGCGCATGTTTTAGACACAATGCAAGGAAAGATTATTGCGAATCCAAATTGCTCAACCATTCAATCAGTGTTAGTCCTTAATGCATTAAAACCATTTGGTTTAAAACGAGTCAGTTATACAACGTATCAAGCCGTGTCAGGTTCAGGCCAACAAGGTCTTGATGATTTAGAGAGAACTTTACTGGAAAAACCACATCAGTTCTATTCTCAACCCATCGCTCATAATGTTATTCCACTCATTGATGTCCTTCAAGACGATGGATACTCAAAAGAAGAGAAGAAAATGATGTTTGAAACTCGAAAGATTTTAGAAACACCGCATTTAAAAGTTTCAGCACTATGTGTGCGTGTCCCTGTGAAAAATGCCCACAGTGTTCATATTCAGCTTGAGTGTGACAAGCCTTGCCCACTTGATCAAGTCATCTCGTGTCTTAACCAACATCCTTTTGTTAAGGTCACCGATAAGGTGGTTACCCCTAGAGAAGTCAGTGGACAAGATGTTGCATTAGTGACTCGATTACATCATGATGTCAGTGTTGACCATGGTCTGCATGCCTTCGTGATGGCTGACAATATTCGCAAAGGGGCAGCCCTTAATGCGATACAAATCTTAGAAACTCTCATTGAAAGGAGAATTCTCAATGTTTAATGGATCCGCCGTTGCGATTATCACCCCATTTACTGAAACAGGTTTAAACTTAGAATTGTTTGCAGAGCTTATTGAGCGACAAATTGAGGCTAAAACGCAAGCCATTATTGTGTGTGGCTCTACTGGAGAAGCTGCGTTGATGACGCTTGAAGAGAAACACACTCTTGTGGAACACGCTGTGAACGTTGCCAACAAACGTATACTTATCATTGCGAACACTGGCACAAACAATACTTCAGAATCTATTGAGTTCTCTTTATTTGCGAAAAAAGTCGGCGTGGATGGTTTACTCATCGTTGCCCCATACTATGTCAAACCTACTCAAAATGGGATTGTAGCCCACGTTGAGGCGATTGCTGCTGCAGTCGATCTACCCATCATTTTATACAATGTACCTTCGCGTACTGGAGTCAATATCCTACCAAGTACTTACCCACAACTGATAAAAATAAAGAATGTTGTAGGAGTCAAAGAAGCCAGTGGCGATTTAGCTCAAATTAAGCAAATCTGTGAGTTAGTCCCACCAGACTTTAAAGTGTTTAGTGGTAATGATGATCAAATTGTCGATGTCATTAAACTTGGTGGCCATGGCGTCATTTCAGTCTCAGCCAATCTAATCCCAGAAACCATTGTAAGGCTCTGTGATTTAGCACTCAATCACCATGATGAAGAAGCAGATTTACTGAATACTTCACTTGAGCGACTTCACAATGACTTATTTATTGAATCCAATCCAGTGCCTATTAAAGCAGCCCTTCATGCCTGTGGATATCATTGTTCACAAGTAAGACTTCCTCTCATCCCCCTTTCTGTGGAAAGTCATGTAACGCTCATGAACACCTTGAAATCTTATGGGTTAGGATTAAAAATATGAGTACCTTAGCGATTGTGGGAATATCTGGGGTTATGGGTTCAAGAGTCTATGCGATCGCCCAAACTCAATCTTGGATTAGTAAAATTATCGGAATTACACTCACACCTCAAGCAAGCCATGAATACTTAACACTCGAAGCATGCCCTGAGAAGATTGATGTCATCATCGACTTTTCAGTGCCTGAACAACTTCCTCACACTTTACAATACGCAGCACAACATCATATTCCTTGTGTCATCGCAACCACTGGATTAAATTCCACCCATGAACAACTTATCGCAGCAGCTTCAAAACAATGTGTTGTCTTTGTCAGTGCCAACTTATCGTTAGGAGTTGCCTTACTCAATGAACTCTTAAAGACTTCACTAAAGTTTTTAAATCAAGATGTGGAGATAGAAGTCATTGATATTCATCATTCACTTAAAAAAGATGCTCCAAGTGGCACCGCAAAACTACTTGCCAAAACTATTTCGGAAGCAACTGGTAAAAAGATGATGACTGACTCTGCATCTGACAAACCTAAAGATCCACACACTTTTGGAGTCCATTCTTTGCGTCTAGGTCAAGTCGTGGGAGAACATACCATTTCTTTAGCCTTTGGTAGTGAAATCATTACACTGACCCATAGTGCTCAAAGCAAAGATATTTTTGCGCATGGAGCGTGTAGTATTGCGAAAAGTTTGTTAGACTTAGAATATGGTTGTTATACCATGAATGATTTAATCAAGGAGAAATTATGAACGACTTTCTTACCGATCCCTATGAGATTGCGGCGTATATAAAAAACGCGACTAAAAAAACACCAGTCAAAGCCCTTGTGAAAGGAGCCTTTGTCGAGTCTGATTTTGAAGGATGCATTATGTTTCCAGGATATCGCTATGCGATAGTCGTTGGCGAAAGTGATGTCATTCTTGCCCATCTAAAACGTCTAGATGTGGATATGAAGAATGTGGTTTTTGAAGTCGATCGTCGTAATTCTGCCATTCCACTTCTAAATATTCAGCATCTTAATGCCCGTATTGAACCAGGAGCAGTCATTCGTGATCATGTCCACATTGGTGAACAAGTGGTCATCATGATGGGAGCACTCATCAACATTGGCGCAAGCATTGGTGATAAAACAATGATCGATATGGGAGCTATTGTCGGAGCGCGAGGTACCATAGGTAAAAACTGTCATATTGGAGCAGGAGCAGTCATTGCGGGAGTCTTAGAACCTCCTTCAAAAACACCAGTCATTATTGAAGACAATGTCCTCATTGGTGCCAATGCGGTGGTCCTTGAAGGAGTCCGTGTTGGGGAAGGTAGTGTGGTTGCGGCTGGAGCTATTGTGACTGAGGATGTGCCACCAGGAGTGGTTGTTGCTGGAGCACCCGCGAAAATCATAAAACAAAAAGATGAAAAAACTGAGTCAAAGACTCAAATATTGGATGATTTAAGACAATGAGTTTTGATGTAAAGACATGTCGTCGTGAACTTCATCGTATGCCTGAACTAGGATTTGATTTACCTCAAACTAGTTCTTTCATCGTGAAAACATTAAGATCATGGGGATATGAGCCTTTAAGTATTGCCCAAAGTGGGTGGCTAGTGACAATCCCGGGAGACACTTCAGACATCCTCATGTTTCGCACTGATATGGATGCTTTACCCATTAAAGAACTTAATACCCATGATTTTGTAAGCACCAATGGCAATATGCATGCTTGTGGACATGATGCGCATATGAGTATGATGTTAGGTCTAGCCCATGCTTTAAAAGGGAAAACATTTAAACAAACCATTGTCCTCTTATTTCAACCAGCAGAAGAAAGTCCTGGAGGCGCAAAAGTTGTCTTAGAACAACTTCCCTTTGAAACCTCACGAGTGAAGGGATGTTTTGGATTACATGTATTCCCAGCATTAGAGAAACATAAGTTAGGCACTAAACCCTATGGATTTATGGCGACCAATGGTGAGATTGACATCACGGTGTTTGGAGTGAGTGCCCATGCAGGAACACCTCATTTAGGAAAAGATGCGATACTCATCGCAAGTTCCCTACTCACTTCATTACAAAGTATTATCTCCAGGTCCACAAATCCACTAGAATCTAAGGTATTACACATAGGTGTTTTAAATGCTGGGGAAGTGCGCAATAGTGTTGCGGATACCGCTCATATGCAAGGAACTTTACGAGCTTTTACTCAAGAGGGATACCTCACATTAAAATCACAGATTAATCAACTCATTCAATCGTATGAAATGATGCATGAAGTTAAGATTACATGTGAAATTCGTGATGGCTATCCTGTCGTTACCAATGATCCACAACTTGTGAATCATTGTGTCTCATTATTTAAAGATCAACTTGAGATAATTCCTGAAGTCATGCTTGCGGAAGACTTTGGGTTCTATACCCAAGTGATGCCATCACTCTTTATGTTTTTAGGTTTAGGACATCCTAACACTTCCTTGCATTCACCAACGTTTGATTTGGACGAATCGGTATTAGAAACGGGTGTACAAGCCTATCTCAACATCATTGATTCATTTCAATAAACCATCGCATTAAAAGAAAACACCGAATGTAACTCATTCGGTGTTTTCATTATCGATGTTGATCAAAGAGAATATCGTTTCCATCAGGATCTTGTAGTGTGAAATAACCAGGACCCGTAGTGTTAGGATCTACAGTTTGAATCGGTGTAATCCCTTTTTCAATAAGCATCTTTTGAATCTCACGTACATCAGTGAATGGATTCACTTCTTCTGTACTTTGATTCCATCCAGGATTAAACGTTAGGATATTCTTTTCAAACATGCCTTCAAACAAACCTATGACATGCTGATCATTGCGTAAGATACACCATTTCTCAGCCACATCACCTCCAATACTTTCAAAACCTAATGCTTCATAAAAAGCTTTAGACACTAATATATCCTTAACAGCTAAGCTTATTGAAAATGCTCCAAGTTTCATAATGCCTCCTTTACTTGGCTTGTTGGTAAGCTAAGGTAATCCATTCTCTAAGTTGTTCATCCACTTCCTCGATTGAAGTAAGGTTGATGATGTATTTACACATACTGCCTTTAGCTTGAGCAACTAGACGGGGATGCTTAAGTTCTTCGTGAAGATTGATTCCAAGTTCAATGCGGGTACTGCTTTTTGGTCCAATTAATGCAAATTGCTTCTTATGTTTAAGACTAAGATATCCCTTCTTAGGAAGGATCTCAACTGTTTCAAATGTTCTTACTAAATCGATTACTTTTTGATGAATCGGATACAGATGTGCCTTCTTTCCATCATAGAATGATTGGGCCACTTCATCAATATCCTCATGGGCATATAGACTACCTCCATCACTTCTTTGAAGGACATAGGTGAGAGTATTCGCATAACCATAGGATAGATGAAGTGTCTCCATGAGAAATGTTCGAAGTTCACTATGTTTGAGTGATAAGTAAGGTTGGGCAATTTTTATGATGTCTTCTTTAGATCTTCCAGACAGTGATTCAATCTTCAACAAGAACTCCTCATGAATGGTTTCCATGGTTTCCTCCCTAAAAAGAATGGTTTATTATAATCATCTTATCACTATCCACTTCAATAAACAAAAAATCAGATCAATTGATCTGATTTAGAATAAATCCACAAAGTAATGAAGCCAACACTTCAGGTTTTTCAAAGATAGTGACATGACCACACTGGGGAATTAAGGCATACTGGGCATGTGGCATCGCATTAGCCATTATATCTGAGAATCGTCGTGGTTTAAGCACATCATCTTCCCCCGCAACGATTAAAACAGGCACTTGAATCCGATGAAGATACGGTGTGAGATTAAGATCACTCATAAAAGTATCATACAAAGCAATCTGGCCATCAAAGTAATCTTTTGGTATAGAAGCAAATTGCTTTGCTCGGAGGTCAAGTAAGTCTTTATTCTTTTCTAAGTATGTTGGATGATACACTCCAGGAAGCATCCCTCTAAAGAATAATTCACCATCATAGGTTTGGGCCATCATTTTCCAACTTGATACAAAGCGAATGAGTGTTTGATCAAGTTCACTAACTGAGTTAATGACACTAATACTTTGGACTACTTCACTAAAATGAATGCCGATACTTAAGGCCACTTCACCACCATACGATGTTCCTATTAAATGAGCCTTATCAATGCCACATGCCTTCATGAGTTCGACACTATCATGAGCATGTTGGACAAAGGAATAGGGACCTTGGGGTTTATCTGATTTTAGTTGACCTCTTAAATCATGAATAAGTATCTTGTATCCAAGTTTTTTAAACACATCCACTTGATCTTTCCAAGATGATGCGGACGCCATCACTCCATTAAAGAAGACTAATGTTGCTTTAGTGCTGTCTGGATTAATAAGTTCATAATATAAATTGATTGAGTTAATCAAATGAGTAGGCATAACATCTCCTTAATGACCGGTACTTTCATATCCCTTAAGTCCTGTATTCCAAACCCATAGTGCACATGAGGCCATAATCAGTAAGGCAATACTACTTTGAGCTAAGATACTTAATCCATTGGCTTGGTTTAATAACACCTTCGCAGGATAGAACGAAACAAACGCAAAGGGCACGATATACGTAATAATCGTTTGAATTAAAGTTGGGAATATCGTAATTGGATATTTCGCAAAATCAGAAATATTATAGACGGTCACCATCACTTGCATAGAATTCATGGTCCAAAATGAAATGGATGCAGTGAGTAATTTAATGGAGGTATAGATCAGTGAACCAATGATAATCAAGGCAAACATGATAAAAATCGTCCATAGTGAAGGTTGGATTCCTAATGAAGGGAAGGTGATCGCAATCAGTATCCCTCCAATAATAAGTTCTCCAAAAGCCTCATGTTGGAAACGTTCCGCCACAATTTGAAACAAAGGATCAATCGGTCTAAGCAAATGACGATCAAGTTCACCTTTACGAATTTTATTAGGAATAAGCCAAATGTTATCAGTAATCAAATGATCAATTCCACGCGGAATCTGAAAGAAACCATAGAAGAAGACCATTTGTTCAAAAGTGTAACCATTGAGATCTGGGATTTGTTGGAAAACCAAGGTAATAAGTAAAATCCCTGAAAATTGGACAAACACAAAGGAAAGTACCCCAATCGCAAAATCAAGGCGATAATGAACAAGTCGTTTAATATATTGGGTTGTGAAGGTGAAATATATCTTTAAAAACCGTTTCATCTTAACCCCCATTCACTTTCATTTGCGAAATCGAATGTTTCCATACTAAATGAGCTAGAAGTGCTAACACCACAACCCAAATCCCTTGAATAAGTAAGGCTTGATTCAGTTCAACACTTGTTAATCGTCCCATCAACGCCATGACAGGAATATATTGAATATAGGCAAATGGTAACATTCTTAAGATACTGGCAATGAATTCAGGGAAGAAATGAAGTGGCACAATTGCTCCAGCTAATAAAGAAATCACTATCGCTTGAAGTTGCCATAAACCAAAACTTGCTTCTGTGTAGAATACTAGGTTTGAGAAAATAAACTTGACGAAATAATTAATGAGTAAACCCATCATGACACTGGCGATAAACAGTACAATGGATATCAACGTCAATTCTACCCCCGAACTTTTAAGTAACCCAGAAACAAAGATAATTAAAATCATAGGAAGTAAAAGCACCATGTTTCTAAAAGCATTAGCTCCTAGATTTTGAAAGAACACTTGAAGTTCATAATTCACAGGTTTAATTAAAGACATGGCAATCTTTCCATCATTGAAATCATCCACCAGAATATCAATCGGATTCATATCGGTTAATGAATAGGTGAGTGTCATGAGAAGTTGATATAAAAGCATATCGGCTAAGGTAAATCCATATAAAGAAGTCACATTCGCCGAACTATAAATCGCAAACCACAGTAACATGGCGAAGGCAATCTCTAAAGCATTAGTGAAGAACCATAAAACCACTTGGACACGATACGCCAAGTACACTAAAAAATACGCTTTAAAGAATGCAAAATAAGGTCTTAAAATCACACATTCACCACTTTAGCTTCATAAATCGAAGCGACTATTTCTTCAATATCCGTATCACTCATACTCATATCATTCACTTGGAAGTGATTCATGACCCACGACGTGACTTCACTCACTTTAGTAAGATGCTTATTAAATTTAATGACTAGATTTAAGTCAGATGATTCCACACTAAAATCTGGATCATGTGAGAACTCGCGCGTGATGGAATCTAAATCTTCAAATGGAGTATTGAGTGAAAAAGTTAATGTTTTTAGAATGCCATATTTCTCTTTAATCTTACTTAAATCCCCATCATAGATGATCTTGCCATGATCAAGAATCATAATGCGAGAACACAAATCCTCTATATCATCCATATCATGAGTGGTAAGAATCAGTGTGGTATTAAAAGTTTCATTCATCTTTTTAATGGCTTGACGCATCGCCAGTTTAGCACTCACATCAAGTCCAATCGTCGGTTCATCAAGATAGAGTACTTTAGGATTATGAAGTAAGGATGCCGCAATATCAGCTCTCATACGTTGACCTAAAGAGAGTGTTCTAACTGGAGACTTAATGAACTCCTCAAGTCCTAGCACTTCATTAAATAGCGCCATTCGTTGTTTAAAATCTTCATCAGAGACTTGATAAATCTCTTTAAGTACACTAAATGATTCAATAAGTGGTAAATCCCACCATAATTGCGTGCGTTGTCCAAAGACCACCCCAATCGTCTTCGCATTCGCTTGACGATCTTTTGAAGGCACAATCCCATTCACAACAATCTCACCCCGAGTCGGTGTTAAAATCCCAGTAAGCATTTTAATTGTGGTTGATTTACCCGCTCCATTAGCGCCGATATAACCCACCATCTCACCTTCTTTAATGGTAAATGAAATATCATCCACCGCCTTGTACACAATCTTCTTCGCATTAAAAAACCCTTTAAGTAAACCCTTTAAACCTTTTTCTTTTTCATATTTTCGTAAATTGCAATGAGAAGTCGTCCACTTTGAATTAAGAAGTCACTAAGGAACCGTTTGTACCTTGAATTTGATTAAAGTGGAATAAGATGGATTCAGTCGGTGTTTGATAATTGAGTATTTTACGAGGCAAGTGATTCATCCAATGCATCATTTGTTTGATCTGTTGGACCGTATAATCTTTAAGGGATTTCCCCTTAGGAATGAAGCGTCTTAAAATTCCATTGTGTTTCTCATTGGCTCCTCTTTCCCAAGAGGCATAGGGATGAGCGAAATATACATCACTTAATCCAGATAGCGTTTCG